>NZ_JASKYT010000214.1:0-11033 GCF_041028275.1 Streptomyces sp. PU-14G | reverse complement strand
GTGCCCCGGGGGCGGAGCGGGGCCGAGGGGGCGAGGGCGCTGAGCCGTTCGTAGGTCTCGTCCGTGGCGTGGCCGAGGAGTGTGTGGACAGGGCACTGTCCGCTGAGGACGAGCAGCAGGCGGCGGGCGAACCAGTACGGGGGCTGCCGTTCGCGTGCGCGGTGGGCGGCGGCGCGGAGCGCCGACTCGGCGGGCCTGCGGCTGTCGCGCCGCGTCGGTGGCCTGGACGGGGCGGAGCGTGGGGTGCGTCGGCGCGGCTGGCGTCCGGACGCGGACTCGGAGACGGGCGTTGTCATGGGCTCCCCCGTGGAGGTCACGTGTGGGCAGGTTCTGCCGGGTCCGCCGGCGAGGGACGGACCGCGATACCGGTCAGTAACCGGCGGATGGCAATGGTTGTAGCCGTGGGGCGAGCCGTACGGCAATGAGGCGGCGGAGCCCGGGAAGGGGCTGGGGAAATTCCCCTATCAGGAGGAGATCGCGTAGCAAGGTTGACGCCGCCACGCGTCTACCTGCGGGTTTGCGCGGGTGCTCGCCGACGCGGGCCTCCTCGGCTGCCCGTATGCTGACGGGCAGACGGTTCCCGGCGATACACGAAAGCGGCAGCCATGCGTGTCTATGTCCCTCTGACCCTGCCCGCACTGAGCCAGGCGCACGGTACGGGCGAGCTGGGACCGGCCCCCTTCGATGCGTACGCGGTCACTGCAGGGCTGCGCGCGTGGTGGGGTTCCGAGAACCCCGAGGATGAGGAGGAGCTGGAGTACGCCGCGCTGGGCCTGGCGGCCTCCGCCTCCCTGCGCTCGCTGGCGCGGGACGCCGGAGCCGGTCGGCGCCGCGTCGTCGTGGTGGCCGAGGCCCCCGACGCTCTCGTGCGCAGCGAGGAGCGTGACGGGGTGGACGGCCGTAGCGAGCGCGAGGAGGACGCGGCCTCCGTCGGCCGGGTACGCCTCACCGCTGCCGTACCGATGTCCAAGGCCGCGGCTGTCCATCTCGACGCGGAGGACGCGGTGGAGGCGGTGACGGCGGCGGTCGAGGCCCTGCCCGCAGCCGCGGGCGGCGACGAGAGGGCGCAGGCGGTCGTCGACGGCGCCGACGACCACGAGCTGCTGTGGTTCGCCACTCAGGAGATCCCCGCCCTGATTTCCTGACCGATCGCTGCCCTGTCGCGTTGTCAGTGCTCCCCCGTACGGTCGGAAGCATGGTCTTGGGGCAGCAACCGCAACAGCCGCAGCAACCACAGCAACCGCAGCAGGGCCGGCGCACCCTGAGGTCCGCGCACATCGTGTGGGACTGGAACGGCACGCTGCTGCACGACATCCACACCGTGCTCGAGGCGACCAACGCCGCGTTCGACGAGCTCGGCTTCCCGGCGATCACGCTGGAGCGCTATCGGGAGCTGTACTGCGTTCCGGTGCCGCGCTTCTACGAGCGGCTGTTCGGCAGGATGCCCACCGGCAGCGAGTGGCAGATCATGGACGAGACGTTCCACCGCCACTACTGGGCCCGCATCGCCGGTGCGGGTCTGGCCGAGGGCGCCGCGGAGCTGCTGGCGACGCGGCAGGCGTCGGGTCACACCCAGTCGCTGTGCTCGCTGGCGCCGCACGACCGGCTGCTGCCGCTGCTGCGTACGTACGGCATCGACGGGCACTTCCTGCGGGTCGACGGGGCGGTCGGCCCGTCCGGGGGCGGCAAGGCCGCTCAGATGGTGCGGCATCTCGCCGCGCTGCGGGGGGTGGAGCCGAGCCGGGCCGTGGTGATCGGGGACGCGGTCGACGACGCGTTGGCGGCGGCCCACGCGGGCGCCCACGCGGTGCTGTTCACCGGGGGCTCGCACAGCCGGGCCAGCCTGGAGGAGGCCGGGGTGCCGGTCGTCGACACCTTGCGGGAGGCGGTCGAGACGGCGGAGCGCCTGGCCCACGAGGCCGCCGAGGCCGCCCACCGAGCCGAGGACCCGCGCCCCGCCGGGAACGCCCGCGGAGACGCCCACGGGCGCGCCCGCAGGGTCGGGGCCGGGGGTCGCCCGAAGGCGGCGGGCGTCGGCGACGGCGACGAGGAAGCGACGGCGAGGGGGTAGCGTCTGTGGTGAAGCGTCCGGCGACCGCCGTTTTGCCGAGAGTTTGCCCGCTCTTGTCACGGCCCGGCCCCTGCGAGCCGGACCGTGGCCGCAGTGCGGCGGCACGCGGCCGGAAGCTGTCCGAAAGGGCCAAGACGATCTCTTCGGTCTCCCTTTTTGTACACATAAGGGCCATGACGCGAAGGTGCCGAGGAGCGATAGCCTTGCCTACGTGATCAGCGCGATATCCATCGGAGGGTCTGCCCGCGGGCGCCGCTCCGTTCAGCGCCCCCCGCGTGACCGCGCGCGGGGCGCCGCTGGTCGTCTCTCCCGGCACAGTGGCGGACCCGTGCGGACACCCCGTGTTCCGGCGCCGTGCCTATTCCATCCCGACGTCACGCAACGGCGCGCGACAGGAGCCAGAGGACATGCAGAGCAAGCTGGAAGAAGCAAAAGCCGAGCGGCTGGCGGAAGCCGCGCGGGTGGCTGAACAGAGCCCGGCCCAGGGGCGCCATCCGGTGCGGGGCCTCCACGGCCCCCAGGACGACGCCCTTGGCGCGTATCTCCAGCGGTACTACCTGCACACGGCGCCGGAGGACCTCACCGACCGTGATCCGGTCGACATCCTCGGCGGTGCACTCGCCCACTACCGTCTCGCGCAGGAGCGTCCGCAGGGCACGGCGAATGTGCGGGTGTATTCGCCGTCGATCGACGAGAACGGCTTCTCGTGCACGCACTCGGTGATCGAGGTCGTGACGGATGACATGCCGTTCCTGGTCGACTCGGTCACCAACGAGCTCTCCCGGCAGGGCCGTGGCATCCATGTCGTGATCCACCCGCAGATGGTGGTGCGCCGGGATCTGGCCGGGAAGTTGCTGGAGGTCCTGTCCGTCGGCCGTGACGACGTGGCCGCCCAGCAGGCCGACGCCGCGCAGCAGGCGGGGGCGGCTTCGCAGGAGCGAGGGAAGCGCCAGGCGAAGGAGAAGCGGGAGAAGCTGCCGCACGACGCGCTGGTGGAGTCGTGGATCCACGTCGAGATCGACCGTGAGACCGATCGGGAGGACCTCAAGCAGATCGGTGCGGATCTGCGCCGGGTCCTGTCGGATGTGCGGGAGGCGGTCGAGGACTGGCAGAAGATGCGGGGCGCGGCGCTGCGCATCGCGGACGAGTTGACCGAGGAGCCGACCGACGACCTGCCCAGGGAGGAGGTCGACGAGGCGCGTGAGCTGCTGCGCTGGCTGGCTGATGATCACTTCACCTTCCTCGGCTACCGCGAGTACGAGCTGGACGCGGAGAGCGGCCAGGGCGGCAGGGGCGGCGGGGACTCCAAGGGCGGCAAGGGCGCCAAGGGTGGCAAGAGCGCCAGGACCGGCAAGGGCTCCCAGGACGGCAAGGGTGCCGTGGAGGGCGAGGAGCTGACGCTCACGCCGCTGCCCGGCACGGGTCTGGGCATCCTGCGGTCCGACCCGCACCAGTCGGGTGACGAGGGGCACCCGGTCTCGCCGTCGTTCAACCGGTTGCCCGCGGACGCGCGGGCCAAGGCGCGTGAGCACCGGATGCTGGTGCTCACCAAGGCGAACAGCCGTTCGACGGTGCACCGTGCCTCGTACCTGGACTACGTGGGCGTCAAGAAGTTCGACGCCGAGGGCAACGTGGTGGGGGAGCGGCGCTTCCTGGGCCTGTTCTCCTCCGCCGCCTACACCGAGTCGGTGCGCCGTGTGCCGGTCATCCGGCGGAAGGTCGCGGAGGTGCTGGACGGCGCCGGGTTCACCCCGGACAGCCACGCGGGCCGCGACCTGCTGCAGATCCTGGAGACCTACCCGCGCGACGAGCTGTTCCAGACGCCGGCGGACGAGCTGCGCTCCATCGTCACCTCGGTCCTCTACCTCCAAGAGCGCCGCAAGCTGCGGCTGTACCTGCGCCAGGACGAGTACGGGCGGTACTACTCGGCGCTGGTCTACCTGCCGCGCGACCGCTACACGACCGGGGTGCGGCTGCGGCTGACGGACATCCTCACCGAGGAACTGGGCGGCACCAGCGTCGACTTCACCGCCTGGAACACCGAGTCGGTGCTCTCCAGGCTGCACTTCGTGATCCGGGTGCGGACGGGCGCCGAGCTGCGGGAGCTGACGGATGCGGAGGTCGACCGCATCGAGACGCGGCTGGCCGAGGCGGCGCGCTCGTGGGCGGACGGCTTCAGCGAGGCGCTGGTCGCCGAGTGCGGCGAGGAACAGGCCGCCGAGATGGCGCAGAAGTACGCGCACGCCTTCCCCGAGGGCTACAAGGCGGACTTCTCGCCGCGTGCGGCCGTGGCCGATCTCCAGCACATCGAGCAGTTGGTGCGCGGCGGTGCGGAGGACGACTTCGCGCTGAGCCTGTACGAGCCGGTGGGGGCTGCTCCGGGGGAGCGCCGCTTCAAGATCTACCGTACGGGCAGCCCCGTCTCGCTGTCGGCCGTGCTGCCCGGGCTGCAGGCGATGGGCGTCGAGGTGGTGGACGAGCGCCCGTACGAGCTGCGCTGCGCGGACAGGTCGCACGCGTGGATCTACGACTTCGGGCTGCGGATGCCGGACGGGCAGCGGGGTCTGGAGGAGGAGACGCGGGAGCGTTTCCAGGAGGCGTTCGCTGCCGTGTGGACCGGCCACGCGGAGAACGACGGCCTCAACGCGCTGGTGCTCTCCGCCGGGCTGACCTGGCGGCAGGCGATGGTGCTGCGCGCGTACGCGAAGTACCTGCGGCAGGCGGGTTCGACGTTCAGCCAGGCGTACATCGAGGACACGCTGCGCGGGAACGTGCACACCACGCGGCTGCTCGTCAGCCTGTTCGAGGCCAGGTTGGACCCGACGCGCAGGCGGGCGGGGCACGAGCTGATCGACGGCATCCTGGAGGAGCTGACCGGGGCGCTGGACCAGGTCGCCAGCCTGGACGAGGACCGCATCCTGCGCTCCTTCCTCACCGTCATCACCGCCACCCTGCGCACCAACTACTTCCAGCTGGCCGGCGACGGCAAGCCGCACACCTACGTGTCGATGAAGCTGGACCCGCAGGCGATCCCGGACCTGCCGGCGCCGCGCCCCGCCTACGAAATCTGGGTGTACTCGCCGCGCGTCGAGGGCGTCCACCTGCGGTTCGGCAAGGTGGCGCGCGGTGGTCTGCGCTGGTCGGACCGGCGTGAGGACTTCCGCACGGAGATCCTCGGCCTGGTCAAGGCGCAGGAGGTCAAGAACACCGTCATCGTGCCGGTCGGCGCCAAGGGCGGCTTCGTCGGCAAGCAGCTGCCCGACCCGGCCGTGGACCGCGACGCGTGGCAGGCCGAGGGCATCGCCTGCTACAAGACGTTCATCTCGGGCCTGCTGGACGTCACCGACAACCTGGTCTCGGGCGAGGTCGAGCATCCCAAGGACGTGGTGCGGCACGACGAGGACGACACCTACCTCGTCGTCGCCGCCGACAAGGGCACCGCCACCTTCTCCGACATCGCCAACGAGGTGGCGAACTCCTACGGCTACTGGCTGGGCGACGCGTTCGCCTCCGGCGGTTCGGCCGGGTACGACCACAAGGGCATGGGCATCACGGCGCGCGGCGCCTGGGAGTCGGTCAAGCGGCACTTCCGCGAGCTGGGCCACGACACCCAGACGGAGGACTTCACCGTCGTCGGCGTCGGTGACATGTCGGGCGACGTGTTCGGTAACGGCATGCTGCTCTCGGAGCACATCCGCCTGGTGGCCGCCTTCGACCACCGGCACATCTTCCTCGACCCCGACCCGGACGCGGCTCCCTCGTACGCCGAGCGGCGCCGCCTGTTCGAGCTGCCGCGCTCCTCGTGGGCGGACTACGACACGAAGCTGATCTCGGCCGGTGGCGGCGTCCACCCGCGCAGCGCCAAGTCGGTGCCGATCACCCCGCAGGTGCGCGAGGCGCTGGGCATCGAGCAGGGCGTCACGAAGATGACCCCCGCCGAGCTGATGCGCGCCATCCTGACGGCCCCCGTCGACCTGCTGTGGAACGGCGGCATCGGCACCTACGTCAAGGCGTCGACGGAGAGCGACGCGGACGTCGGCGACAAGGCCAACGACGCCATCCGGGTGGACGGCCAGGACCTGCGGGTCAAGGTCGTCGGCGAGGGCGGCAACCTGGGCTGCACCCAGCTGGGCCGGATCGAGTTCGCCGCGGGCGGCGGGCGGATCAACACCGACGCGATCGACAACAGCGCGGGCGTGGACACCTCCGACCACGAGGTGAACATCAAGGTCCTGCTCAACTCCGTGGTGGCCGACGGCGACATGACCGTCAAGCAGCGCAACAAGCTGCTCGCCCAGATGACGGACGAGGTCGGCGAGCTGGTGCTGCGCAACAACTACGCGCAGAACGCGGCGCTGTCCAACTCCCTGGCGCAGGCCCCCAGCCTGCTGCTGGCCAGCCAGCGGCAGATGCGCAGGCTGGCCAAGGAGGGCAAGCTCGACCGGCAGCTGGAGTTCCTGCCCACGGACCGGCAGATCCGCGAGCGGCTGAACAACGGCGACGGGCTGACCCAGCCGGAGATCGCCGTGCTGCTCGCCTACACGAAGATCAACGTGACGGACGAGCTGATCGCCACGTCGCTGCCGGACGACGCCTACCTGAAGCGGCTGCTGTACTGCTACTTCCCCGAGGCGCTGCGCGAGCGTTTCGGACAGCAGATCGAGGCGCACGCGCTGCGCCGCGAGATCGTCACGACCGTCCTGGTCAACGACACCGTGAACGTGGCGGGCTCCACCTTCGTGCACCGTATGAAGGAGGAGTCGGGGGCCTCGACGGAGGAGATCGTGCGCGCCCACACGGCCGCGCGCGCCATCTTCCGGCTGGGTGACATCTGGGACGAGGTCGAGTCGCTGGACAACCAGGTCGCGGCCAATGTGCTCACCGACATCCGGCTGCGCTCCCGGCAGCTCGTCGAGCGCGGTACGCGCTGGCTGCTGAACAACCGCCCGCAGCCGCTGCTGCTGGCCGACACCATCGAGCTGTTCTCCGAGCGGGTGGAGACGGTCTGGGCGGAGCTGCCCAAGCTGCTCAAGGGCGACGACCTCAAGTGGCACCAGCGGGTGTACGACAAGCTGTCGGGCGCCGGTGTGCCCGCCGAGCTGGCGCAGCGGATCGCGGGGTCGGCCGCGGCGTTCTCCACGCTGGACGTGGTCGCCGTCGCGGACCGCATGGGCAAGGAGCTGATGGACGTCGCCGAGGTCTACTTCGACCTCGCCGACCGGCTGGGCATCACCCAGCTCCAGGGCCGCGTCAGCGAGCTGCCGCGGGCCGACCGCTGGCAGTCGATGGCCCGCTCCTCCATCCGCGAGGACCTGTACGCCGCGCACCAGCTGCTGGTGGCCGACGTGCTGGCCGCGGGCAACGGCGCCGACACGCCGGGGCAGCGGTACGAGGCGTGGGAGGAGAAGAACCGCGCCATCCTCGTGCGCGCCCGGGGAACCCTGGACGAGATCCAGGCCTCGGAGACGTTCGACCTGGCGAACCTGTCGGTGGCCATGCGGACGATGCGCACGCTGCTGCGCAGCAACCGCTGAGGCCCGCCGCGGCGACTCGCTGCTGACCGCCGTGCCGGGAGGGGCGTCCCTCCCGGCACGGCGGTCACGCGTTCGGCCCTCCACCGCGCGCGGGCCGCCTGCCGCGCTGCTTACCGTGCAGGAATGGGCGGGCTGGTGGAGGGCGTGGCTGAGGTGGACGACGCGGACGCGGGCGCGGCTCACAGCGCCGAGGCCGCGCGGGAGCGGCAGCAGCGCGTCCGCCGGATGCGGGAGCGCACCAGGTCGGGATGCGCGCTCGGCCTGCTGGCCGCCGGCTACCTGTTCCAGGTGTCGGGCATCGCCGGGGCCGGCGCGGCCCTCGTCGTCCTCGGTGCGGCGCTGGGCCTGCTGACGGACGTGCTGCTGCCGCACCACGCACGCGGCACGGAGCGGCGGCTGGCCCGGGCGCAGTTCACCCCCGCCGTCCGGCAGATGCTCCGGGACGCGCTGCTGCTGGGCGGTCTGGGCCGGCTCGGTGTTCTCGGCCCGGGCAGTACCGCGCCGCTGCTGGGGGCCGTGCTGGCGTGCTGGGCCCTGCACTTCCTGTGCCAGGCGGTCGCCGGGGCGGTGCGCGCCCGCAGACGGCTGCCCGTGGTCACCCGCAACATCGATGCCTCAGCCCTCGGGCTCACTCCCTCGCCACCGGCGCTGTTCGCGCACCGGGCGACGGTGCGCCTGTTGGGCGTGGCGGCCGTGCTGACGGCGGGGATGAGCGCGTCGGCCGCGACGGGGGAGCCGCTGTGGGCGCTGCTGGCGGCCTCGTGCTGCTGCGCCGGGATGCTCGCCGGCATCGCCTGGCTGGCCACCTGGCTGCTGCCGGGCAAGCGGGTGGCCGGTGAGGCGGAGGCGCTGGCCTGGCTGGACGCGTGGCTGGCGGAGTACCGGCCGACGGTGGGCATGTACTTCTCCGGCGGCAACGCCTCCGCTTACCAGGCGAACATGTGGCTGAGCACGCTGGCCGAGCTGGACGGCCGGCCCGTGATCGTGCTGCGCGAGCGGTTCATGGTGCAGAAGATCGCCCCCACGGACGTGCCCGTGCTGTGCGTTCCGAAGGTGTCGCACCTGATGAGGCTGGAGCACTCGACGCTGAAGGTGCTGCTGCACCCGGCGAACTCCGGCAAGACCTCGCAGGTGCTGCGCATCCCCACCCTCAAGCACGCCTTCATCAACCACGGCGAGTCCGACAAGCTCTCCTCCTGCAACCCCTACGCCAAGGCCTACGACCAGGTGTGGGTCGCGGGCGAGGCCGCCCGCGAGCGGTACGCGCTGGCGCACATCGGGGTGGAGGACAAGGACGTGGTCGAGGTCGGCCGCCCGCAGCTCGCGCCCATCGAGGCCGCGGGCACCCGCGGGCCCGTGGGCCGCGACGGCCCCCTCACCGTGCTGTACGCGCCGACCTGGGAGGGCTTCACCGACGATCCGGGCAACACCTCGGTGCTGGTGGCGGGCGAGGCGATCGTCTCGGCACTGCTGGCCGACCCCGGAGTACGGCTGCTGTACAAGCCGCACCCGATGACCGGCACCGTCGACCCGCGCGCGGGCGAGGCCGACCGGCGCATCCGCGCGCTGATCCAGCAGGCGAACGCCGGGCGGGACGGCGGGGAGCCGGGCCCCGAGGCGCAGGCGGCGCTGGAGGAGGCGACCGCCGAGCTGCGGAAGCTCACCCGGGTGGACTTCGGCCGGCACGCCGACGAGGTGGAGCGGATGCTGCGCCAGTCGGCGCCCGGACCCGGCCGTGCCCGGGAGGTCGAGGAGGCGGCGCGGGCGTGGGAGGAGGCGTACTGGGCGGCGCAGCCCGCCCGGCGGCATCTGATCGTCACCGGTGACGGACCGGGGCTGTTCTGCTGCTTCAACGAGGCCGATGTGCTGGTCTCCGACGTCTCCTCCGTCGTCTCCGACTACCTCAGCAGCGAGAAGCCGTACGCCGTCGCCAACACCAGCGGCCTGGACGACGACGGTTTCCGGGCGGCCTGCCCCACCGTGCGTGCCGCCACCATCCTCGGCCCTGACGGTACGGGCATCGACCGGCTGCTGCGCACCGTGCGCCATCCGGAGGAGGACACCCTCGCCCCCGCGCGCGCTGCCTTGAAGGTCCGGCTGCTCGGGCCGGCCGAACCGCCGTCCCTGGTGCGCTTCAACCGGGCGGTGCAGGCGCTGGTCCAGGAGGCCGAGGCGCGCGAGGAGAGGGTGCGCGCGGTGGACAAGCAGCCGCTGGACGCGGAGGGCGAGGTGGAGGCCGAGGACGAGAGGGAGCGGAGTCAGGCGCTGGCGGACGCGCTCGGTGAGGACGAGCGGCCTTGAGCGCTCGCCGCCCGGCCGGGCCGCTGCTCCGCCGCCTGGCCGGGCCGCTGCTCCGTCGCCCGGCCGGGACGCTGCTCCGCCGCCCGGCCGGGACGCTGCTCCGCCGCGCCCCTGGGCCCTTCCGCTCCCTGCGGCTGTCCTGTCGCCGCCTCCCGCTGCTGCCGCGCGTCCTTCTCGGTGCGGGGCGCGGTGGCCGGTGGGGTGTGCTGTGCGGTGGCCGGTGCGACGTGCTGCGCGGTGGCCGGTGGGGTGTGCTCCTCGGCCGTGGGCCCGGCCAGCGTCTTGAGGGTGAGGACCAGGTTGTTGTTGAGCGAGAAGTACAACTGCACGGCCAGGTTGCTGTCACCCAGCCGGGTGCGCGGGGTGACGTCCGTCTTCTTGCGGTCGGCGAGGTCGCCCAGAACCCGCCCCAGCCGTACCCGGTCGGGGCCGAGCCCCGGTCGCAGCCACAGGTCCCACACCCCTTCGGCCGCGCCGTCGGCGAAGGCCGCGGGCAGCTCGTAGGGCATTTCCAGTTCCACGGCGTCGGCCTCGGTGCCCTGGCGGCCGGGGAACTCGAACGACTGCCGGGGGTTTCCGCGGGCCACCGCCACCAGCACAGGCCCGCCCGAGAGCTCGACGGTGCGCCGGGACAGTTCGGGCGCGACGGCCTGTCCGTACAACCGTGCGGTGAGGGTGTAGCCGTGCTCGCCGCGCGCGAGGTCGGTGACCTCCGCGTGCTGGGCGCGGGACCAGACCCGGACAGCGAGACAGCCGTCCTCCGTCACATACGGCACCCGCGGCTCCAGCATGCCCTCCGCGTTCACCGGTGCCGGCATGCTCAACAGCCGGGCCGTCTCCACCCGCTCGGCCCTGACCCGCTTGCTCCTGCCGTCCGAGGTGCGCTCGACGTAGGCGTCCCACCGGGCCTCGGGAAGGGAGGGGCTGTTCTCTCGGCTGAGCCGGACCTCGATCCAGCCGCGCGCGTCGGCCTGTTCCCGGGGCGGGAGCGGGAGGCGGACGGGGGCGGCGCCGTCGCGGCCCCGGGGCCCCCCCCCCCCCCCCCCCCCCCCCCCCCCCCCCCCCCCCCCCCCCCCCCCCCCCCCCCCCCCCCCCCCCCCCCCCCCCCCCCCCCGACCCGGCAAAGC
>NZ_JASKYT010000213.1:0-11792 GCF_041028275.1 Streptomyces sp. PU-14G | reverse complement strand
CTCCCCCGGTCCACCGCGCCCGTTCCCGGTGGACCGACCCCCGCGACCTGGCCTTGGTGACCTGGGCTTGCTCACGGAGTGTGCGCGGGGGGCGGGGCGGCGGGAAGGGCCCGGTTCACCGAGACCTCGCGCGCACGCAGCCACGCGGTGGTCTCCCCGGGCGGCATCGCCGCGGCCACCAGCCACCCCTGGACGGCATCGCACCCCAGGTCGCGCAGCCGCTCCCACGTCTCGTCGTCCTCCACCCCCTCGGCGACGACGAGGAGACCGAGGGAATGAGCGAGGTCGACGGTGCAGCGCACGATCTCGGCGTCCTCGGTGTCGACGGCGAGCCGCGCCACGAAAGAACGGTCGATCTTGAGTTCGCTGACCGGCAGCCGCCGCAGGTGCACCAGCGAGGAGTACCCGGTCCCGAAGTCGTCGAGGGACATCTTCACCCCGTGCCCGGTCAGCCCCGCCAACGTGTCCGCGGCCTGCTGCGGGTCCTCCAGCAGGACGTGCTCGGTGATCTCCAACTGGAGCGCACCGGGCGGCACACCGTGCCGGGCGAGCCGCGCGGCGACGGCCCCGGCGAACCCGGGCGAGTGGACGTCGCGCGGCGAGACGTTGACGGCGACGGGCACCGTCAGCCCGCCGGCGCGCCAGAGCGCGACCTGGGCGAGCGCGGTTTCCAGCACGTACTCCGTCAGCCGCGGCATCAGCCCGGACGTCTCGGCGATGGCGATGAACTCGTCCGGAGGGACGCGTCCCCGCTCGGGGTGGACCCATCGCACCAGCGCCTCAAGCCCTGAGACGGTGCCGTCGAACCCGACCTTGGGCTGGTAGTGGAGTTCGACCTCGCCGGCGTCCAGCGCGCGGCGCAGGTCCGCGAGGAGGCCGAGGCGGTCGGGCGTGTTGCCGTCGCGGGTGGCCTCGTAGACCTCGACGGCGGTGCGGTCGCGTTTGGCCTCGTACATGGCGACGTCGGCGCGGCGCAGCAGGCCCTCGGCTTCGGTGGCGTGGTCGGGGTAGACGGCGACGCCCGCGCTGGCCTCCAGCACCAGCGTCAGCCCGTCCAGATCGAGCGGGGAGCCGAGCGCGGAGACCAGGCCGCGGGCGATGCGCTGGGCGCTGGTGGTGGAGTCGGCGACGGGCAGCAGCACGGCGAACTCGTCGCCGCCGAGGCGGGCGGCCTCGGCGCCGCGCGGCAGCGCGGCGCGCAGCCGCTCGGCGATCTGGAGCAGCAGCCGGTCGCCGGCCAGGTGGCCGAGGGTGTCGTTGACGGACCGGAAGCGGTCGAGGTCGATGAGGACGAGCGCGGACCGCGACGAGGTGCGTTCGGCCTCGTCGAGCGCCGCCCAGGCGCGCTCCAGCAGCCACAGCCGGTTGGGCAGCCCGGTGAGCGGGTCGCGCAGTTGCTCCTCGGCGCGGGCGCGGGCGATGCGCAGAGTGGAGTCGATGGCGATCAACGGCACCGCGAACAGCGGCAGGGTGAGGGGTTTGTGGGAGGCGACGACGGCGATGAGCGGGGCGATGCCCAGCAGGGCGACGCCCACGAGGCCTTGCCGTATCAGCGCGGTGCGCAGCGTGGAGGGCAGCCCGCGGGTGCGGGGAGCGAAGCAGAACCACTGCAGCCCGCGGGTGACCAGGAGGTAGAGGGCGGCGGCGAGCGGTATCTCCGCGACCGCGGCCAGGCTCCACGCGTCCGGCCGCCACGGCTGCTCGACCGAGGGGTGCACCGCGCACAGCGCGAGGGCCAGGCTGGCGACGCCGATGCCGAGGAGGTCGATGGCGCCGTGCACGAGGGCCTGACGCCATTTGTGCCGGCGCGCGGCACCGACGAGGACGACGACGGCGAGGCTGACCAGCAGCGCCGGCACCCAGCCGTGCAGCAGGAGGATCGCCAGCGTCAGCGCGGGCCCCGACCCGGTGCCGCCCCACCAGCGGTCGCGGCTCATGGTGACCAGGTGGGCGACCACGCATCCGGTGAGGACCGCGAACGACCATCCGGCGGTGCCGCCGGGGAAGAGGGCGTGGCCTTCCCACAGGACGCGGGCGACGCCCCCGGTCAGCGCCAGCGCGGCGGCGACGACGACCAGCACGGGCAGTGCGGGCGGGCGGGCGGCAAGCAGCCGCAGGAGCCGCGGGGCTTCCTCGCTCCGCGCCCCGCCGGCCACTCCGCCGCCGGCCGATCCGCCGCCAGGGCCCCCCTCGGCGTTGTGTCCTGCCCCGCCCCGGGTGCCGTCCGAGGGCAGGCGGGAGAACGGGGGCCCCGAGCCCCCGGAGAAATCCAGCATCCTGGTCCCTCTCGCAGCCGTCCACGCCTGCCCCTCGCCACGACAGGCGTCTATGTCAACAGTAGGCCGCTGCCTGGGAAGAGGGGCAGCGATCGGCCGCTGTTGCCTCAATGCGTTCGCGGCCGGTGCGCCCAACTGCCGGG
Organism: Streptomyces sp. PU-14G; assembly: GCF_041028275.1. Taxonomy (NCBI): domain Bacteria; kingdom Bacillati; phylum Actinomycetota; class Actinomycetes; order Kitasatosporales; family Streptomycetaceae; genus Streptomyces; species Streptomyces sp. PU-14G. The sequence continues at coordinate 9,373 of NZ_JASKYT010000213.1, read as the reverse complement.
CGTGGTACGGCGCCTGTGGGCCCGGGGCCTGTGCCCCGGGCACGAAAGGGGCGAGGCACAGGTGGCTGAATGTGGCCCGTGCGCGAGTGGCGAACTCGCCGGGCGCCACGCTGGATCGCCCCGGACTCGCCCCTGGTGACCGCCCTCGCGTCAGTCGCCCGCTGCCTCTTCCTCCCCGGGGGCCACGGCTGCCTCGCGGGCGGCGTCCGGCCCCTCCGCCAACAGGACGGCGAAGCCGTCATCGTCCAGAATCGGCACCTTCGCCTGGATGGCCTTGTCATATTTCGAGCCAGGATTCTCGCCGGCCACCACGAAATCGGTCTTCTTCGAGACCGACCCCGTCACCTTGGCGCCCTGGTTCTGCAGGGCCTCCTTAGCACCGTCCCGGGTGTGGGAGGCGAGGGTGCCGGTGACGACGACCGTCAGGCCCGCCAGCGGGCGCGGCCCCTCCTCGCCGCTGGATTCCTCCTCCATCCGCACTCCGGCCACACGCCACCGCTCGACGATCTCGCGGTGCCAGTCCTCGGCGAACCACGCCTTGAGCGAGGCGGCGATCGTCGGCCCGACGCCCTCGGTGGCGGCCAGCTCCTCCTCGTCGGCTGCGGCGATCCGCTCCAGGGAGCGGAACTCGCGGGCCAGCGCCTCGGCGGCGACAGGCCCGACGTGGCGGATGGACAGCCCGGTGATGATCCGGGCGAGCGGGCGGTCCTTGGCGGCCTTGATGTTCTCCAGCATCGCCAGGGTGTTCTTGCGCGGCTCGCCCTGCTTGTTGGCGAAGAGCGTGACCGTCTTGTCCTCGCCCGTCTCCGGGTCCCGCTTGGGGATGCCGGTGTCCTGGTCGACGACGTAGGCGACGATGGGCAGCAGATCCTCCACCGTCAGGTCGAACAGCCCGCCCTCGTCCCGCAGCGGCGGCTGCTTCGGCTCCAGCGGCTGCGTCAGCGCGCTGGCGACCACGTAGCCGAAGTGCTCGATGTCCAGGCACTTGCGGCCCGCCAGGTAGAACAGCCGCTCCCGCAACTGGGCCGGGCAGGAGCGGGCGTTGGGGCAGCGCAGATCGACGTCGCCCTCCTTCATGGGCTGGAGCGCCGAGCCGCACTCGGGGCACGCGGCGGGCATCACGAACTCCCGCTCGCTCCCGTCGCGCAGGTCGGCGACCGGGCCGAGGATCTCGGGGATCACGTCGCCCGCCTTGCGCAGCACCACCGTGTCGCCGATCAACACGCCCTTGGCCTTGACGACGTCCTGGTTGTGCAGGGTGGCGAACTCGACCTCGGATCCTGCGACGGTGACCGGCTCGACCACCGCGTACGGCGTCACCCGCCCGGTGCGGCCCACGCCCACGCGGATGTCCACCAGCTCGGTGTTGACCTCCTCCGGCGCGTACTTCCAGGCGATGGCCCAGCGGGGGGCGCGCGAGGTGGCGCCCAGGCGGCCCTGGAGGCGGATCTCGTCCAGCTTGACGACGACGCCGTCGATCTCGTGCTCCACCGAGTGGCGGTGCTCGCCGTAGTAGGAGATGAACTCGCGGACGCCGGCCAGGCCTTCCACCACCTTCGCGTGCGGGGAGGTGGGCAGGCCCCACGCGCGCAGCAGGTCGTAGGCGGCGGAGAGGCGGGTGAAGTCCTCCTTGGCGGAGCCCTCCAGGGCACCGATGCCGTGCACCACCATGTGCAGCGGGCGCGTGGCCGTCACCCGCGGGTCCTTCTGGCGCAGCGAGCCGGCCGCCGCGTTGCGCGGGTTGGCGAACGGCTTCTCGCCCGCCGCCACCAGCCGCGCGTTCAGCTCCTCGAAGCGCTCCATGGGGAAGAAGACCTCGCCGCGCACCTCGACGAGATCCGGCAGCCGCTCGCCGGTCAGCCGCTCGGGGATGTCCGCGATGGTGCGGATGTTGGGCGTGATGTCCTCACCGGTGCGGCCGTCGCCCCGGGTGGCGGCGCGGGTCAGCCTGCCGTGCTCATAGGTGAGGTTCACCGCGAGGCCGTCGATCTTGAGCTCGCACAGGAAGTGGTACGCCACGCCCTCCAGCTCGCGGGCCACGCGGTCGGCCCACTCGCCCAGCTCCTCGTCGTCGAAGGCGTTGTCCAGCGAGAGCATGCGCTCGCGGTGGGCGACCTCCGTGAACTCCGTCTCGTAGTGCCCGGAGACCTTCTGCGTCGGGGAGTCGGGCGTGCGCAGGGAGGGGCACTCCTCCTCCAGCGCCTCCAGCTCGCGCAGCAGCCGGTCGAACTCGGCGTCGCTGACGACCGGCGCGTCCTTGACGTAGTACCGGAAGCGGTGCTCCTCGATCTGCTCCGCGAGGCTCTTGTGCTTCTCCCGCGCTTCGGCGGGGGCCGTCACGTCCTCTTCGCCAGCCACCGTTGGTCCTCCCGTCACTGAGGGTTGTCAGCGAGTGATCGTGCCGCCCGGGCGCAGTGGGCGAGCGCCTGGCGGGCGTACGCCGGCGAGGCTCCCGCGAGCCCGCACGTGGGGGTGACCACGACGGATTCGGCGAGCAGGCTCGGAGACAGCCCGAGCCTGCGCCACAGCGACCTGACACCCCCGACGCTACCGGCAGGGTCTGACAATGCCCGCCCGTCGCCCTCGGTGGCAGGTACGACACCCGCGAACAGGGTCACGCCGCCCTCGACGGCCTCCCCGATGACCTCGTCGTCACGCTCGGTGAGGAGCGAGAAGTCGAGCGAGATACCGTCCGCGCCGGCCCGGCGCAGCAGCGCGACCGGCACCCCGGCGGCGCAGGAGTGCACGACCGTCGGCCCGTCGTGCACCGCGAGCAGCTCGCGGAGGGTGGACTCGACCACCGCCCGGTCCACCGCTGGATGGGTGCGGTACCCGCTGGCCGTGCGGACATCGCCCCTCAGCACGGCCGTGAGCCAGGGCTCGTCGAGCTGGAGCACCGGGACGGCGCCCGGCACCCGGCGGCGTACATCCTCGAGGTGCGCCGCCAGCCCCTCGGCCAGCGAGCCCGCCAGGTCGCGGACCGCGCCGGGATCGCCCAGCATCGCCTCGCCGTTGCGCCGCTCGACGCCCGCCGCCAGCGTCCAGGGGCCGACGACGGAGACCTTGAGGCCGCGCGGCAGCTCCGGCCCGCCCAGGCCCTGGGTGAACTCCTCGATCGCGTCCAGGTCCTCCCCCAGCCAGGCGCGGGCGCGGCGGGTGTCGCGCCCGGGCCGGTCGCTGATCCGCCAGCCGCTGGGCTCCAGGTGCACGTACATCTCGGCCAGCAGGCCCGTGGTGCGGCCCAGCATGTCGGCCCCGGGGCCGCGCGCGGGCAGCTCCGGGAGGTGGGGCAGGTGCTCAGGCGCCTCGAAGGACCCGGTGACGGCTTTGGCCGCCTCCCGCGCGTCGGTGCCGGGCATGGACCCGATGCCGGTCGCCGCCGCGGGGCCCCAGAGGGTTGCCGGCTGCGTGTCGTTCATCGCGTCAGCCACCGGGCTTGACGCTCAGGTCGGTGACCTCGGCGCCGCGCGGCAGGTCCAGGGCCGTCAGGATGGTGGTGGCCACCGCCTCGGCGGGGATCCACTTGGCGGGGTCGTACTCCTTGCCCTCCTGGCGGTGCACCTTCTCCTGCATCGGCGTGGCCGTACGCCCCGGGTAGACGGAGGTGACCCGCACCCCGTTGCCCGCCTCCTCGCCGCGCACCGCGTCGGCGAGCGCCTTGAGGCCGTGCTTGCTGGCGGAGTAGGCGGCCCACTCGGGGTTCGTCCGCAGCCCCGCGCCGGAGTTGACGTAGACGACGTGGCCGCGTGCGCGCCGCAGCTGCGGCAGCAGCAGCCGGGTCAGTTCGGCCGGCGCGACGAGGTTGGCGGCCAGCGTGGCGTTCCACAGCTTGGGGCCGAAGTCGCCGACGGTGCCGAGTTCGACGACGCCGGCGACGTGCAGCAGCGAGTCGACGTCCTCGGGGAGGGTCTGGTGCTCGAACGCCCAGGAGAGCCGTTCTGGATCGGCCAGGTCGCCCACCAGCGTGTGCGCGCCGTCGAATTCCCGGGCGAGCTCCTTGGCCCGCCCGGCGTCCCGGGCCAGCAGGTAGAGGGTGTCACCGCGCTCCAGCAGCCTGCGCGCCACCGCGGCGCCGATACCGGACCCGGCCCCTGTGATCACATGTGTTGCCATGCCCCCATGATCCCGCACCGGGGGCGGCGCTCCTGGCCCGGGAGGCGGCGCGGCCCCGCGCGGGTCACGCCGCGAAGATCGACTCCAGTTTGTCGTACTCCTCCAGGCACCTGCCCGTTCCCAGGGCGACGCAGCCGAGCGGCTCGTCGGCCACGGTCACCGGCATGCCGGTCTCCGCCGCCAGCCGCTGGTCGAAGCCGTGCAGGAGCGCCCCGCCGCCGGTGAGGACGACGCCGCGCTCCATGATGTCGCCGTACAGCTCGGGCGGGCACTCCTCGAACGCCGCCTGGACGGCCTCCACGATGGAGCGGACCGGGCGTTCGACGGCCGCGGCGATCTCCTCGGGCGCCAGGTGGATGACCTTGGGCATGCCCGTGCCCTTGTCCCGGCCGCGTACGGGCACGAAGTCGGCGCTGCCGTACGCCATCTTGATCTCCTCGGCGGTGCGCTCGCCCACGGCGATCGCGAACTCCCGCTCGATGTAGGAGGCGATGGCCGCGTCCAGCGCGTCGCCCGCCACCCGCGCCGAGCGGGAGACGACCATCCCGCCCAGCGAGATGATGGCGATCTCCGTGCTGCCGCCGCCGATGTCGACGACCATCGAACCGCGCGCCTCGTGCACGGGCAGCCCGGCGCCGATCGCCGCCGCTATGGGCTCCTCGATCAGCCGTACCGAGCGGGCGCCGGCCCGGCTGGCGGTCTGCAGGACGGCCCGCCGCTCGACACCGGTCACGCCGCTGGGCACGCAGACCACCACCCGCGGCGACCTGCCGCGCCCGCCACGGCCCTGCGAGTCGCGGGCGGCGCGGATGAAGTGCCGCAGCATCCCCTCGGTGGCCTCGAAGTCGGTGATCACCCCGCCCTTGAGGGGGCGGGTCGCGGTGATCGAGCCGGGGGTGCGGCCGACCGCCTGCCGCGCCTGGGCGCCGACGGCCAGCACCTTCCCGGTGTACGTGTCGATCGCCACCACGGACGGCTCGTCCAGGACGACGCCGCGACCGCGCTCGAAAACCAGGGTGTTGGCCGTGCCGAGGTCTATGCCGATGTCGCGGCCGCGGAACCCCGAAGAGCCTGCGGAGGGAGCTGACTGGGTGCGCTTAGCCATGTGTACTCGCCATGTCGGGTGCGGTGTTGTACGAGTCCCGCCGTGTCTGTGCGGTGTCGTACGGGATCGTGCCGCGTAGTACGCGTAGTTGCCACATTGTGGTGCTGCCAGCCGCAGCATACCCAAGTGTCCTGTTTGCTGAGGCGGGTGGGGCCCCTGGGCCGGGCAGAAATCTGGAAACGGAAAGACGCTGGTCGGAGCGCGTTTTTTGGCTAATCACACGCGTGTTCCTTCGAGTTGGTGGCATAGATCCCCGGCCGGTGGATAGCTATGCACCGGAGACCACGCGCGGTTCACCGAGCCCAAGTACTGGTGTGTCCTCGGCGACCGCGCCTTGGGCCACCGTCTCTTCTACTGGAGGTTTCGTCATTTCCGCGCGACCGGCTCAGGAATTCGGAGACAACCCCGTAGAGGTCCGGGAAACCGGGCACTACACCGAGGAATACGTGCCCAGCTTCGTCGAGAAGTGGGACTCGCTCATAGACTGGGAGAAACGAGCGGAGAGCGAGGGAAATTTCTTCATCGACCTGCTGCGCAAGCGCGGGGTCAAAAGCGTTCTGGACGTCGCAACCGGCACCGGATTCCATTCCGTCCGGCTGCTGGAGGCCGGGTTCGAAGCGGTGAGCGCGGACGGCAGCGCCGATATGCTCGCGATGGCGTTCGAGAACGGAATGAAGAACGGCGACCACATTCTGCGGGTCGTCCAGGCCGACTGGCGCTGGCTCAACCGGGACGTTCACGGTGAGTACGACGCCATCGTGTGCCTCGGGAACTCCTTCACGCATCTCTTCTCGGAGCGGGACCGGCGCAAGGCGCTGGCCGAGTTCTACGCGATGTTGAAGCACGACGGAATCCTCATCCTGGACCAGCGCAACTATGACGCGATCCTGGACCGCGGCTATTCCAGCAAGCACACGTACTACTACTGCGGCGAAGACGTCGCGGTGGAGCCCGAGTACATGGACGAGGGCCTGTGCCGCATGCGGTACCGATTCCCCGACAAATCCGTGTACCACCTCAACATGTTCCCGCTCCGCAAGGACTACACGCGGCGCCTCATGTCCGATGTCGGATTCCAACGCATCGAGACCTACGGCGACTTCCAGCACACCTACAGGGACGAACAACCCGACTTCTTCGTGCACGTGGCGGAGAAGGAATACCGAATGGAGGATCAAGAGGAAGGGCCGTACGGGGGCGCCGTGAGTACGGCGCGGAGTTACTACAACTCCCCCGACGCGGACGCTTTCTATTCTTCCGTGTGGGGCGGCGAGGACATTCACGTCGGCGTGTACGCGCACCCTGCCGAGCCCATCGCGGACGCCAGCCGCCGCACCGTCGAGCGGATGGCGTCGGGGCTGGGCCTGACCAAGGGCTCCCGCGTCCTCGACCTCGGCTCCGGCTTCGGCGGTTCGGCCCGCTACCTGGCCGAGACGTTCGGCTGCTCGGTCCAGGCCCTCAACCTCAGCGAGGTGGAGAACGAACGCCACCGGCAGTTGAACGCCGCCCGCGGTCTCACCGGCCGCATCGAGGTCGTCGACGGCTCGTTCGAGAGCGTGCCGTTCCCCGACTCCAGCGTGGACGTGGTCTGGTCCCAGGACGCGTTCCTGCACAGCGGGAACCGCCTGCGCGTGCTGGAGGAGATACGGCGGGTGCTCAAGCCGGGCGGCCGGCTCGTCTTCACCGACCCGATGGCCGCCGACGGCACCGACCTGAGCGCGATCGAGCCCATTCTGGACCGCATCCACCTCGACGACATGGGCTCGCCCGGCTTCTACGCCCGCGAGCTGACCCGGCTCGGCTTCGTCCCGACCCAGCACGAGGACTCGGCGGACGGGTTCGAGGACCTGCGCACCCAGTTGGTCACCCACTACGGGCGCGTGCTGGAGGAGACCGAGCGGCAGGAGGCCGAGGGGCTCGGAGCCAAGGTCAGCTCCGACTACCTCACCCAGATGAAGAAGGGCCTCACCCACTGGGTCGAGGGCGGCGAGCGGCGCCGCCTCACCTGGGGCATCTTCCGCTTCACCCTCTCCGAGGGCTGAGGCGCCCCGGGAAGGCTGAGGCACGGCGCGCTGTCCGAGCCGCGGTACCGCGGCTCGGACAGCGGTTCTAGGCTGGAGGCCATGACCTCCTCCGCGCCCTCGACCGCCGCGCCCTCGCCCATGAACATCTGCGTCTTCTGCTCGGCCGCCGAGCTGGACAGCGTCTACACCGACGCGGCCCGCGAGTTCGCCTCGCTGCTCGGCAAGCGGGGCCACAGCCTCGTGTGGGGCGGCTCGGACTCCGGCCTGATGAAGGTCGTGGCCGACGGCGTCCAGGAGGCGGGCGGCCGGCTCATCGGCATCTCGGTGGAGTTCCTGCGCGACGTGGCGCGCCCCGGCGCCGACGAGATGGTCGTCACCGAGGACCTCGCCGCGCGCAAGGCGCTCATGCTCGACCGCGCCGACGCCGTCGTCGTCATGGTGGGCGGCACCGGCACGCTGGACGAGGCGACCGAGATCCTGGAGCTGCGCAAGCACGGCATGCACACCAAGCCGGTCGTCTTCTTGAACACCGCCGGCTTCTACGACGGCCTGCGGCAGCAGATGGCCCGCATGGAGGCCGAGGGCTTCCTCCCGATCCCGCTGAGCGACCTGGTCACCTTCGCCGATGACGGCCTCCAGGCGCTTCAGCTCCTCGGGGCCTGAGTCAGTCCCCTCGGTTCCGAGCAGTCCCTGAGTCAGTCCCCTCGGTTCCGAGCAGTCTCAGCCTCCTGGGCGGTCCGCAGCGCCTGCGGACGGCTCATGCCGCCGGGACGGCCCGCCGGGTGCGCTCGATCGTCGCGGAGCCGACCACCCGGGTGCCGTCGTACAGCACGATCGCCTGGCCCGGCGCCACGCCGCGCTCGGGCGAGGAGAAGCGGACCCGCAGCTCACCGTCCACGAACTCCGCCTCGACGGGCGTCTCGGCGCCGTGCGCGCGCAGCTGCGCGGTGTACGCCCGGGGCCCGTCGGCGGGAGGCTCGCCGCACCAGCGGGGGCGCACCGCGGTCAGCTCGGCGATGTCGAGCGAGGCGGCCGGGCCGACCGTGACCGAGTTGTCTACGGGTGAGATGTCCAGCACGTACCGCGGCTTGCCGTCCGGGGCCGGGTGGCCCAGGCGCAGCCCCTTGCGCTGGCCGATGGTGAAGCCGTACGCCCCCTCGTGGGTGCCCAGCTTGGCTCCGGACTCGTCGACGATGTCGCCCTCGGCCGTGCCGAGCCGGGAGGCGAGGAAGCCCTGGGTGTCGCCGTCGGCGATGAAGCAGATGTCGTGGCTGTCCGGCTTCTTGGCGACGGCCAGTCCGCGCCGCTCGGCCTCCGCGCGGATCTCGTCTTTGGTGGTGAGGGTGTCGCCCAGGGGGAACAGGGCGTGGGCGAGCTGCCGCTCGTCCAGCACGCCGAGCACGTAGCTCTGGTCCTTGGCGGCGTCACTCGCACGGTGCAGTTCGCGGCGGCCGTCCTCGTGCGTCACCACGGTGGCGTAGTGGCCCGTACACACCGCGTCGAACCCCAGTGCGAGCGCCTTGTCCAGTAGCGCGGCGAACTTGATCTTCTCGTTGCAGCGCAGGCAGGGATTGGGCGTGCGGCCCGCCTCGTACTCCGCGACGAAGTCCTCGACCACGTCCTCACGGAAGCGCTCGGCCAGGTCCCATACGTAGAAGGGGATGCCGATCACGTCGGCGGCACGGCGCGCGTCGTTGGAGTCCTCCACGGTGCAGCAGCCGCGCGCCCCCGTACGGAACGACTTAGGGTTGGCGGACAGAGCCAGATGCACGCCCGTGACCTCGTGTCCGGCCTCGGCGGCGCGGGCCGCCGCGACAGCGGAGTCGACACCACCGGACATCGCGGCCAGCACACGCAGCGGGCGCGCGGAGGCTGTCCCCCGCGAGGATGCAATAGTCATAGCGCCCTCCAGGGTAGACGGAACCACCCGGTGGCCCGAACGCGTTGGGGAGCACATGGGACAGGCGGCTGATGACGGACGAGAACCCGGTGCCGGGCAGGGGCCCGACGCCGGGAGCGCCCCCGCGGGCGGCGGCTCGGACGGTGGGGCTAACGGCGGGGTGGACGGGGTCCCACCGGACATCGCGGCCAGCACACGCAGCGGGCGCGCGGAGGCTGTCCCCCGCGAGGA
>NZ_JASKYT010000212.1:0-12350 GCF_041028275.1 Streptomyces sp. PU-14G | reverse complement strand
GGCGGAAGCGGCGGGCCACCAGCCGGGCGAGGTCCGCGGCACCGACCATACCCCCCCCCCCATGGGGCTCGTAGGGGCGGGGGCTCTCATCCTTGTGCGGCATGGCGCTCGGCGTCTCAGGCGTCGGGGAGGGTGAGGTGGACGGGTCGTCGGGCGTGGCCGCCACGGTCACTGGCCCACCGCGCGGCGCAGGTTGTCGGCCGCGCGCTCGTAGCGCTCGTAGCGCTCCAGGCGGCGGCGGTTGGCCCGGCGGAAGCGGCGGGCCACCAGCCGGGCGAGGTCCGCGGCACCGACCATACCCGCCTCCGGACCCAGCTGTGCCTTCACGATACGGGCCTCGGGGCGGTAGCCGCGGCCGGTGAGCTGGCGGCGGAAGGCCTCCTTGGCCGGATCGATCAGCAGTTCGTCGGCGGCGCTGACGCCTCCCCCGATGACGAAGCAGGAGGGGTCCAGCGCTGCGGCGAGGTTGGCCAGGCCCACGCCGAGCCAGTTGCCGACCTCGTGGAAGAGCTCCGTGCACATGGCGTCACCGGAGCGGGCCAGCTCCGTGATGAGCGGGCCCGTGATGTCACCGACCTGGCCGCCGACCCGGTCGATGATCCCGTACGCGACCGGCGACTCGGCCGCCGCCAGCTCGCGGGCCTCCCGCACCAGCGCGTTGCCCGAGCTGTACTGCTCCCAGCACCCTCTGTTACCGCACGGGCAGCGGTGACCGCCCGGCACCACCTGCATGTGGCCGAACTCACCGGCCACCCCGTACTTGCCGCGCTTGACCCGGCCGTCCTCCAGGATCGCGCCGCCGATGCCGGTACCGAGCGTGATCATGACCAGGTGGTCCTCGCCCCGGCCCGCGCCGAAGCGCCACTCCCCCCACGCCGCCGTGTTCGCGTCGTTGTCGACCATCACCGGGACGGCGAGCCGCGCCGTGAGGGCGTCCTTGAGGGGCTCGTCCCGCCAGGCCAGGTGCGGCGCGAACAGGACGCGGGAGCGGTCGGCGTCGATCCAGCCGGCCGCGCCGATGCCCACCGCGTGCACGTCGTGCCGGTCGGAGAGGTCCAGCACCAGCTCGGCGATGGTGTCCTCGACGACCTTCGGGCTCTTGGACTTCTCGGGCGTCTCGGCGCGGACCTTCTCCAGGATCGCGCCGTCCGCGTCCACGACACCCGCCATGACCTTCGTGCCGCCGATGTCGATGCCGACGGTGGGCACGCGGGGAGCCGACAGGTGCGAGCGGCGCTCACGGGTACTGACGGTTCTCAGGACGCTTGCACTGGGGGCGGTGCGCCGTCGGTAGACCCTGTCTGCCCTGTCTGCTCGCTGGAAGCTGTCCGCGTTCAAGAGTGGTCGTCTCTCTGGGAGGGGTCTCACGGGCGGGCTCGATTCTGCCAGGGATCAACGGTACGTCGCCCGCCCCGTGCCAGGTCCGCCCCGGCTGTCTCCCGCGCTCAGCGTTCCAGCTCGTGGCTGAGCTCTTCCAGTTCCGAGCCGCCCGCCATCTGGCGCACCAGCTCCTCCAGCTCCAGCTCGTCCCGCTCGTAGGCGCCGGCCATGGCACCGCGCTTGAGCAGGACGAAGCGGTCACCCACGAGGTAGGCGTGGTGGGGGTTGTGTGTGATGAGGACCACTCCCAGGCCCGCGTCCCGCGCTGCGGCGACGTACTTGAGGACGACGCCGCTCTGCTTGACGCCGAGCGCGGCCGTCGGCTCGTCCAGCACCAGCACCTTCGCGCCGAAGTGCACGGCGCGCGCGATGGCGACGGACTGCCGCTCGCCGCCAGACAGGGTGCCGATGGGCTGGTCGACGTCGCGCAGGTCGATGCCCATGCGCAGCAGCGCGCTGTGGGTGGTGCGCCGCATGCGCGCCACGTCCATGCGGCGCAGCGGCCCCCGGCCGACGGTCGGCTCGGAGCCGAGGAAGAAGTTGCGCCACACGGGCATGAGGGGGACGACGGCCAGGTCCTGGTAGACGGTGGCGATGCCCCGGTCCAGCGCCTCGCGCGGGGAGCCGAGGCGGGTCTCCTCGCCCTGGATGCGGAAGGTGCCGCCGTCGTGCTGGTGGAGCCCGGAGACGATTTTGATCAGGGTGGACTTGCCCGCGCCGTTGTCGCCGAGGACACAGGTGATCTCGCCGGGGTGGACGGTGAGGGAGATGTCCTCCAGCGCCCGGATGTTGCCGTAGAACTTGGCCACACCGGTCAACTCCACGAGCGGCACGTCCGCGCCCCGGGGCTGCTCGGCTCGCCCGGTCTGCTCGGCCTGCCGTGTCTGCTCGGCTCGCTCGGCCTGCTCGGCCTGCCGGGCCTGCTCGGCTCCCTGGGGCTGCTCGTCCTGCTGGGTCTTCTCGCTCATCGGGTCGCCTCCGCCCGCTTCCGGATCCACGCGTTCAGCAGGGTGGCCAGCAGCAGCATGGCCCCGAGGAAGAACTTGAACCAGTCGGGGTTCCACTGCGCATAGATGATGCCCTTGTTGGCCATGCCGAAGATGAAGGCGCCCACGGCCGCGCCGATGGCCGAGCCGTAGCCGCCGGTCAGCAGGCAGCCGCCGATGACGGCGGCGGCGATGTAGATCAGCTCGTTGCCGACGCCCTCTCCGGACTGGACGGTGTCGTAGTTGAAGAGCAGGTGCTGGCCGGAGATCCAGGCCGCGAAGGCGACGCCCAGATACAGGCCGATCTTGGTGCGGGCGACCGGGACGCCGACCGCGCGGGCCGCGTCCACTCCGCCGCCGACGGCGAAGATCCAGTTGCCGGCGCTGGTACGCAGCAGGATCCAGGTGGCGACGGCCACCAGCAGCAGCCACCACACCACGGTGATCTGGATGTGGACGCTGCCGAGGGTCAGCGTGGAGGCGAAGACGGCCCTGGCCGAGTCGAAGCCCTCCATGTCGCTGATGGTCTTGGTGGTGACGGTCCCGCTGATCACCTTGGTGAGGCCCAGGTTGAGGCCGGTCAGCATCAGGAAGGTGGCCAGCGTGATGATGAAGCTGGGCAGCTTGGTGCGGGTGAGCATGAAGCCGTTGAAGAACCCGATCCCCAGCGTGACCAGCAGCGACACGCCGACACCCACCCAGGTGTTGGCTGTCATCTGATAGCTGAACATCGAGGAGACCAGCGCCGAGGACGTCACCATCACGCCGGTCGACAGGTCGAACTCTCCTCCGATCATCAGCAGCGCCACCGGCACCGCCATGATGCCGATCGTGGAGGAGAAGTAGAGGACCGTGGAGAGGCTGGAGGCCCGCAGGAAGCTGTCGGCCACGAACGCGAAGAAGACGAACAGCGCGAGCGCGCCGACGACGGCGCCCAGCTCGGGCCGCCGCAGCAGTCGCACGGGCAGCGGGCGGTGTACGAGCCGGTCCCCGGCGGCGGCCGGGCCCGGCGCGTCCTGCGTCTCCCCCTCCCCGCCGCGCTGGGCTGACTCGGGCTTCCCCGACTCGGGCTTTCCCGACTCGGGCTTTCCGGATTCCGGCTTTCCTGGTTCCGGCTTTCCGGAGCCCGGCTTTTCGGGTTCCGGCTTTCCTGGTTCGGTCGTCACCGTCATCGGGTCCCCCGCTTCGTGAGCTCCTCCAGCTTGCCCGCGTCCTTCTTGGTGAGGATCTGCGGTCCTGTGAGCACGGGCTTGCCGCCGCCGAGCATGTCGGCGTTGTAGCGGTAGAGCCACAGCAGGTCGACGGCCTGGTAGCCCTGCAGGTAGGGCTGCTGGTCGACGGCGAAGCCGATGGTGCCGTCCTTGAGGCCGGCGGCCACCTTGGCGTTGAGGTCGAAGGTGTCGATCTCGGCGTCACTGCCCGAGTCCTTCTTGGCCTCGGCGGCGGTGGCGGCGAAGGGGGCGCCGAGCGTCACCACGGAGTCGACCTTCTTGTCGGACTGGAGCTTGGCCTCGACGGAGGACTGCACGCCGGGCATGTTGGTGCCGTCCACGTACAGGTCCTCGACCTTGCCGTCGAAGGTCTTCTTGATGCCGTCGCAGCGCTGTTCGTGGCCGACGTTGCCCTGCTCGTGGAGGACGCAGAGCGCCTTCTTCTTCCCCCGCTCGTTGAGCTCGCGGCCGACGGCCTCGCCGGCGAGTGTCTCGTCCTGGCCGATGTGGGTGAGCGCGCCGAAGTCCTGGGAGACTTCCTGGCCCGAGTTGATCGTGATGACGGGTATGCCCGCCTTGACCGCCTTTTTCACGACCTTCTTCATGGCGTCCGGCTTGGCGAGGGTGACGATCAGTCCGTCGACCTTCTTGTCGATCGCGGTCTGGACGAGCTGGGCCTGGCGGCCGGCCTCCTTGTCGTGCGAGTAGAGGAACTCGATGTTGTCCTTCGCGGCGGCCTGCTTGGCGCCGCTCTGCACGATGTCCCAGTAGGTGTCGCCGTCACCGGAGTGCGTGACCATGGCGAACTTCCAGCGGGGCGTGGTGACGTTCGCCTTTCCCGAGGCGGCTTCCTGCCGTGCCTCCTCGGCCCGCTTGCCTCCGGTGCTGCTGCACCCGGCGAGCGAGGCCGTCGCGACGACCATCGCGGCCACCACAGCGACTGTCGTACGCACGGGCGCGCGCCCCGTACGGGACGACCTGCCCGTGCGGGGCGTACGGAACGTGAGCCGGGACCTGAGCACGCTGGCCACCCTGTTCTGCTCTCTGGCTGGAGGATCGGTACGGACTACGGACACTGCCGGGAGAAAAGTCCCGGAACCTCGCACAAGTATCCGTCACCGTGGCCGGAACGTGACGGACGGGCCGGATGCCCGTTCGCCATGGCCGTGTTGTAGCGGGCCACACGGTGCCCGTCAACCGGCAGGCGCCGCACCCACGCCCCGGCAGGTCACCCGCGCACCGGAAGCCGGCCGATCACGGGCGCACCAGGAGCTGGAAGTCGAACGCGTAGCGGGAGGCACGGTAGAGGTGGGAGCCGTACTCGACAGGGCGCCCGGTGTCGTCGTAGGCGGTCCGCTGCATCGTGAGCAGCGGCGCACCCTGCTCCTCCCCCAGCAGCTCGGCCTCCGCGGCGTCGGCGGCCTTGGCCCCCACCGCCTGCCGGGCGGAGTGCAGCGTCACCCCGGCCGCCCGCATCAGCCGGTAGAGACCCGTGGACTCCAGTTCGGCACGCTCCCAGGTCAGCAGGTCGACCGGCAGGTGGTTGCGCATGTAGGCCATCGGCTCACCGTGGGTGAGCCGGAGCCGCTCCACCGACCTGACCTCGGCGCCCTCGGGCACCCCCAGCGCGGCGGCGACCTCGGCAGTCGCCTCCCCCACGCTCTCCCGCAGCACCCGCGTGGCCGGCCGCTGCCCGGCCGCCTCCAGATCGTCGTAGAGGCTGCTCAGCTCCATGGGGCGCCTGACCTGGCTGTGCACCACCTGGGTGCCGATGCCGCGCCGCCGCACCAGCAGCCCCTTGTCCACCAGCGACTGGATGGCCTGCCGCACCGTCGGGCGGGAGAGGCCGAGGCGTCCTGCCAGCTCGATCTCGTTCCCCAGCAGGCTTCCCGGGGCGAGCGCGCCACGCTCGATGGCGCTCTCCAGTTGCTGGGAAAGCTGGAAGTAGAGCGGGACGGGGCTCGCTCGATCCACGCTCAGTTGCAGGTCCACCGGATCATTCTTGGGCACGGGGGGAGCGTAGTGGTCTTCCGGACGACCGGAAACCGTACATTCGATTGTCAGGACGAAAGGACAACGGTGCGTGACTCCGACCGCGCGCGCTAGAAGAGCTTGACCATGAAGACGCACGCGTCGGCCACCCTGTGGGTGACCCCGGCGCCGTCCTCGTAGCTCCAGCAGTCGAGGTACGGCGTGGAGGGCCGGTAGCCCAGGCGGTCGTAGAGCGCGTGGGCCCGGGGGTTGTTCTTCTCGACACCCAGCCCGATCGCCGGGCACCCGCGCGCGGTGGCCAGCCGCTCCGCCTCCTTGATGAGGGCCGTACCGATGCCCTGGGAGCGCAGCGTCTCCGGCCACACCCCGAGCCCGTTCACCTCGGGGCAGTCGGGGTGGACGGCGCGCACTTCGGGAGCCTCACACCCCTCCCAGCGGACTTCGCAGCTGCCCACCGGACGCTCCTCGCTCCAGGCCACCAGGAAGGTGCCGCGTCCCTCCCGCTGCCGTGCCCAGCGCACTCCGTGGTGCGAGGTCGCCCCCCGGAAAGGCATGTGCGCATCGAGCGTCTCGACGTCTTCTTCCCGGCACTGGCTGATCCGCATGCCCGTAGCCTACGCAGCCGGTCCAGACCACTGGGGGCTTTCCGCACCGACCTCCCCCGAACCCGCAAAGAGCACGGCGTGCGCGCCGCACGCGACCCACCGAACCGCCATCAGCGGAAGGACGCCGTCCAGTTGTCACCGACCCGGGTGGTTCCCGGCGGTGCCGGTCGCGGTGTCCGGCCCGGTGCCCTCAGCGCGCCCAGCGCACCGGCAGGGTCTTGACCCCGCGCAGCAGCACGCCCTCCCGCCACTTCAGCGTGGCCGGATCGGCGTCCAACTCCAGCTCGCGGGTGCGCTCCAGGAGCATGCCGACGGCAACCCGCGCCTCCAGCCGGGCCAGTGGGGCGCCCAGACAGAAGTGGAGGCCGTGGCCGAAGGCGAGGTGGCCGCGCGGGGCGCGGCGGATGTCGAAGGTGTCGCCGTCGGGGAAGCGCGCCGGGTCGTGGTCGCCGTCGGCCAGCACCGGCAGGACCAGCTGGCCGCCGCCGGGGATCAGCGTGCCGCCGATCTCGACGGGCTCGGTGGTGAAGCGGTAGGTGGTGGTCTCCACCGGACCGTCGTAGCGCAGCATCTCCTCGACCGCGCCCTCCAGCAACGCCGGGTCGGCGCGCAGCGCCGTCAGCTGGTCGGGGTGGCGCAGCAGGGCGAGGACGCCGTTGGCGATGAGCCCCACGGTCGTCTCGTACCCGGCGACCAGCAGCAGCCAGGCCATACCGAGCAGTTCCTGCTCGTCGAGCCGGTCACCGTCCTCGTCGCTGGTGCGGATCAGGGCGCTGAGCAGGTCGTCGCCCGGTCGGGTCCTGCGGTGCTCCAGCAGTTCGGCCAGATAGCCGCTCAGGGCCCGCGCGTGGACGGTCTTCTCCTCGCGGGGGGCGATGCCCAGCGCGTTGTCCGACCACTCGCGGAAGCGGTCGCGGTCCAGGCCGGGGACGCCGAGCAGTTCGCAGATCACGGTGATCGGCAGGGGGAAGGCCAGCGCCGCCACCAGGTCGGCCCGGCCGCCGGCACCGGCGAGATGGGCGTCCAGCAACTCCCCGGTGATCTCGCGGATGCGCGGCTCCAGCGCCGCGATCCGGCGCGTGGTGAACTCCCGGGCGACCAGTTTGCGCAGCCGCGTGTGGTCGGGCGGGTCGGCGATCAGCATGTGGTAGCCGGAGGAGACGGAGTTGGCTCCCGCTTCGGGCGCGGCGTTGGCCCAGTTCTTGGAGAGCCGGTCGTCGGCCAGGGCGGCGCGCGCCGCGTCGTGCCCGACCACCATCCAGGCGAGGGCGCCTTCGGGGATGCGGACGCGGTGCACGGGACCGCGCTCGCGCAGCGCGGCGTAGAAGGGGTAGGGGTCGCGGACGAACTCCTCCCCCAGCGCCGCCAGGTCGACGATGCCGTCCGCGTTCGGGCTCAGCTCCACCACGCTCAGGTCAGCCATGGCGCGATCGTACGGACCGCAGGCGGAGCGAGGCGTTCCACTGGCGTTATCCGGCCAGGTGACCGGCGGCCGGAAACCGAGCCCAACGGATCGACGGCGAGCCGAGGCGGACAGGTCAGCGGTAGGAGCCCGGGGTGCCGGCGGGCGCCGCGTCCGCGAGGCTCTGGAGCAACTCCGTGACGCGCTTGGCCACCGCCTCGCGGTCGCCCTCGGTGAGCGCCGAACCCATGCCGCAGGCCACGGCTCCCGCGGCGATCCACTCGGGCGCCGTCTCCACGGTGATGCCTCCGGTGGGCAGCACCGGCGCCTGGGGCAGCGCCGCGGCCACGTCCCGCAGCCAGCGCGGGCCGTGGGCCGAGGCCGGGAAGAGCTTGAGGCCGTCGGCGCCCAGCTCCAGCGCCCGCACCATCTCGGTGGGCGTGGCGACCCCGGGGAAGACGGGCACGCCGTAGCGGTGTCCGGTGCGTATGACGTCCTCGTCCAGGCTGGGCGAGACCAGGAAGAGGGCGCCCGCGTCGACGGCACGCCGCGCCGAGGGTCCGTCCAGGACGGTACCGGCGCCGATCACGGTCTCCTCCCCGGTCTCGCGCCGGAGTGTGGTGATCGCGTCGAACGCGTACGGCGTGGTCAGCGAGATCTCCATGCTGGTCAGCCCGGCGCCGAGGAGGGTGTCGGCGGTGGCGGTGGCCTTCTCGTAGCTGTCCGCGCGCACGATGGCGAAGACGCGCTGTTCCAGCGCTGCTTTGGTGATCTCCCAGCGGTACACGGCAGTTCGCCGCCTCTCTTGTTCTGTCGGTTGCCGGGACGCCGGCCTTCGCCCTGCGGTTCCGCGGGCTCGGCGGGGTTCTCGGCGGGGGGTGCGGGGCTCAGCGGTGGACCGGATCGGTGCCGCGGGTGAACGCCTCCAGCGCGCGGTCGCGGCCCGCGGCCGTGGGCAGCCCGTCGGTGTCTCCCGGCGCCTGGACGACCAGCGCGGCCACGCACGCCGCTTCGGCGAGCGCGCGCTGCTGGTCGAGCCCGCGCAGCCGGGCCGAGAGCCAGCCCGCGGCGAACGCGTCACCCGCGCCCACCGGGTCGGCCACCGGGACGTCGAACGGTTCCTGCCGCCAGCGGCCTTCGGCGGTGTGGGCGACCGCGCTGTGGTCGCTGTGCTTGACGACGACCGTGCCGGCGCGGCCCAGCGTCAGCAGCGCCTTGGCGCCCTCCTCGGGGCCCGCGCCCAGCAGCAGCTCCAGCTCGTCCTCCCCCGCGAGCACGAGATCGGCCTCGCGCAGCAGCGGGCCGACCCGCCGTATCCACTCGTGTTCCGTGCCCAGCTTGCGGCGGACGTTGGGGTCGAAGGAGACGGTGGCGCCCGCCTGCCTGGCGCCCTCGATCAGGGCGTGCGTGGCCCGTTCGGCGTCCTCGGAGAGCATCGGCGTGATGCCGGTGACGTGCACGAGCCGCACTCCGGCCAGCGACTCGGGGGTGATCTGCGCCGGACTGAGCAGGGAGGCGGCCGATCCTGTGCGGTAGTACTGCACGTCGATGGCGCGCTGCGGGTGGCTGTCACGCAGCAGGAGGCCGGTGGGCGACTCGGGGTCCATCTCGGCGCAGGAGACGTCCACGCCGTCGGCGCGCAGTTCCCGCAGGACGGCCTCGCCGGCGGGGTCGTCCCCGACGCGGCCGATCCAGCGGGCCCAGTGGCCCAGCCGGGCGAGGCCCGCCGCGACGTTCGACTCGGCGCCCGCGACGGAACGGCGGAAGTGCGCCGCACGTTCCAGGGGAAGGCCGGGCTCGGCGAGCATGAGCAGCATGGCCTCACCGCACGTGACCGCTTCCGGGCCGTTTCTCACCGGTAACTCCCCATATCTACCGCCGACGCATCACTCTCTGTGGGGAACGTTACCCGCTCACGGCAGGTTGACCACCCCCGGGGGGCCGGGGCACCGGGGATGAGAGCCGAACGTTACACGCAAAGCGGCGACCGCCGTCCCAATACGGGACAACGGCCGCCGGGGAGCCCGGGGCGTGGGGACCCGGTGCTCGGACCTGGGGCTGTGGAGCCTCAGCAGGTGTGGCTGTGGAGCCTCAGCAGGTGTAGTCGACGAGGTCGAAGGACGCGTAGTGGTCGGCTGTGTAGTAGTCCTCCTGGTCCTCCTCCCCGGTCACGATGCGGCGGGCTCCGCGGTCGTCGGAGCCGGGGGTCTCGACGGTGTACTCGTGGTAGTAGCCCTCGCTCTGGTCCGGGAGGATGCCCTCCCGGTTCTGGAAGACGGTGCCGTCCTGCGGGTAGGGGTAGGGGCCGCCCTGCTCGATGAGGTCGAGGGTCTCGTGCGCCTCGGCGGGCAGCTTCGAGGAGCAGATGTCGCCGACGGCGGCGACGTGCTGGGCCGCCGCCACGGTGGGCGCCGGTGCGGCGGCGCTCGCGGTGGTGAGGGCGGGGCCGCCCGCGAGCAGGGCGGCGGCGAGGGCGCCCGCGGCGCCGATGCGCTTGATATGTGGGGGGAATCTCATGGCACCCATGGTGACGCGCGTAGAGGACGTGTCAACGGCAAGTACCGGATTTTTGCGGGGCGTTCACGCTGACGCGCCGCCGCGTCGGGCTGCTGTTCCCTTCGCGACGGCGCGCGTGGCCTTCTCTCGCCCGCACACTGCGGACAGCGGCACCCCCTCACCGGACCGGGGCCCGGGAGCCGCAGGAAAGTGCTAGCTCAGCTCGGCGTGGCGGGCCGCGAGGCGGCGGGCGCCCTCGTCGGTGAGGGAGCCGTGCAGGCGGAGCCGGGAGATGGCGCCGTCGGGGTAGATGTCCATGCGCACGTGGGTGACCGCCGGCGCTTCCGTCAGCAGGAAGCGGTGGATGGTGTCGGGCTGGAGGCGGGTGCGCGGCAGCAGTTCGGTCCACTCACCGTTTTCGCCGTCCTTGCCGACGAGGGCCACCCAGCCGGCCGCGTTGCCGCGGAAGCAGGCGGTGTCGATCTCGACGGCGCGCACGCGGCCCTGGCCGGTCAGCGCGTAGCTGATCCAGTCGTTGCCCTTGTCGCGGCGGCGGCGGGTCTCCCAGCCGTCGTTCATCTTCTTCGAGCGGCCCGGGACGATCGTGTTGACCGGCGGCGAGAAGAAGCGGTCGGAGGCGTCCTCGGCGAGCCCGCCGTTCTCCATGGCCACCAGGTCGAAGCTGCCCAGCGCGCCGAGCCACTCGGGGTCGGGCACGACCTCGCCGTGCACCCGCAGCCGGGCGATGCCGCCGTCGGGGTACTGGCGCAGCCGCAGGTGGGTGAAGCGCTTCTCCTCGGTGACGGTGAACCCGTTGGCCGCGTGCCCGCCGACGCGGGTGTGGGGCACCAGGGTCGTCCACTTCACGTCGTCGGCCTGGAGCTCCTCGGGCGAGGGCGATCCCGGCATCGACGTGGCCTCGACGGAGACGGCCAGCGGGTAGTTGCCGCGGAAGTGCGCGGTGTCGACGACGAGGCCGCGGATGACGCCGGGGGTGCCGAGCTGGATGAGCGCCCAGTCGTTCGCGCCCTCGGCCGGGTGCGGTTCCTCGCCGGAGGCCCCGCGGCGACGGCGGGTCTCCCAGCCGTCCATGATCTTGCCCTTGTGCTGGAAGGCGTTCGGGTCGAACTCGGCGCGCTCGGGGTTGAGCAGGTTCTCCCGCTCGGCGAAGAACTCGTCGTTGGCGGCGATGACAGTGGCGCCCAGCCGTCGGTCGGCCAGGTCGGGGAGGTGGGCGAAGGGGAACCCGGCCTCCGGCGCGCGGTAGTCGGCGTAGGTGTCGCCGCCCGAGTAGGGCTCCGCATCTCCGGTGTAGCTGGGTATTCCGGCGGTCTGCGCCGCTGTCATGCTGCCTTCCTTTCGATGAGTCGGCCGGTCTTTCCGGTGGGCACACCGTGGTCGGCCACGCGCTCGCCGCGCAGCCATGCGGAGCGGACGACGCCGTCGAGCGTCTTGCCCGCGTAGGCGGTCACCTGGTTGCGGTGGTGCAGGTGCGCCGGGTCCACGGTGAAGGTTTCCTCGGGTGCGAGGACGGCGAAGTCGGCGTCGCGTCCGGGCGCGATGGCGCCCTTGGCGTCGAGGCCGGCCAGCCGGGCGGGTGCCTCGGACATCCAGCGGACGACGTCGGCCAGGCCGAGCCCGCGGCGGCGGGCCTCCGTCCAGATGGCGGGCAGCCCGAGCTGGAGGGAGGAGATACCGCCCCACGCGGTGCCGAAGTCGGGGGTCTTGAGGTCGGTGGTGCAGGGCGAGTGGTCCGAGACGACGCAGTCGAGGGTGCCGTCGGCCAGGCCCTGCCAGAGCGCGTCCTGGTTCTCCTTCTCGCGGATGGGCGGGCAGCACTTGAACTCGGTGGCGCCGTCGGGGACTTCCTCGGCGGTCAGGGTGAGGAAGTGCGGGCAGGTCTCGGCGGTGAGCCGGAGCCCGTCGGCGCGCGCCTTGGCCAGCAGGGGCAGCGCGTCGCTGGAGGACAGGTGCAGGACGTGGACGCGGGTGCCGTGCTGCTCGGCGAGCTGGATGAGCAGGGCGATGGCGTCGTTCTCGGCCGAGCGGGGGCGGGAGGCGAGGAAGTCGCGGTAGGCGGGGCCGCCCTTCTGGGGCCCCCCCCCCCCCCCCCCCCCCCCCCCCCCCCCCCCCCCCCCCCCCCCCCCCCCCCCCCCCCCCCCCCCCCCCCCCCCCCCCCCCCCCCCCCCCCCCCCCCCCCCCCCCCCCCCCCCCCCCCCCCCCCCCCCCCCCCCCCCCGTGGACGCGGGTGCCGTGCTGCTCGGCGAGCTGGATGAGC
>NZ_JASKYT010000211.1:0-11372 GCF_041028275.1 Streptomyces sp. PU-14G | reverse complement strand
GCCCCACAGGGGGGACATGGGGGCAGGTCCCCAGAGGGGGTCAGGCTCGGCGGAAGTTGAGGGTTTCGCCGAGGGCCCCCGCGCGCCACAGGTCCTGACAGGCCTCGGCCATCTCATCGAGGCCCTCCACGACCTGCCCCCACACAATGCCGGGCACCCACCCCGCATCGCCGTTGATCAGCAGATTGTTGCGCTCATAGAACAGCGCGAGATCGACCACGGTGTTGCGCCCCGCGTGTGCGGCCTCGTTCCCGCGTTGCTCGGCCGCGGCCTCGTAGCCGTAGGACGAGGTCGACAACTGGGTGTCCGTGAACGTGAAATAGCACAGGTCGCCCGGGATGGGCGTGATGGTGGGGTTCTCCAGCGGTGGCTCCTGCGGAGCAAACGGGGGGATGAGCGCGTAGATCTCGTTGCGCGCGTACTTCGCGTGGAAGACGTCGCCGCCGAGTGGCAGCGCGTCCCACACGGCGGCACAGGTGATCGGTGCGCGGTCGTCGAGCAGCTTTGCCGTGCAGCTGACTCCCCGCTTGTCCAACGACACTTCGATGAAGCGATCAGGCATCGTGTCTCCGCACCAGGTGGGCGTGTTGCGCAATGACGGGTCAATGGTGGCCCAGACATCGGGCATGTCGCGACCCCATCACAGGCTGGAAATGATCCGCATATCTTCATCCCGGTTGGGTAGCCGCGCGCCCATGGCTCCACCACAGAGGAACAACACCACTCGTGCCGGGAGACGTTTGAACCGTCGGTCGCTGCTCGCGGGAGCGGCGGCCTTGGGTGCGGTGAGTGCGCTCGGGGCGACAACCGCATGCAGTCGGGTGTCCAGCGCGGACACCGAGAACGGGGGGGATCTGCTGGAACGGCTGAAGGCGCAGGGCACGGTGAAACTGGGCCTCGCCGGTGAACAGCCCTACAGCTACATCGACAAGCACGGCAAACTGACGGGGTCCTCGCCCGCGATCGCGCGGGTCATCTTCGAACGGCTGGGTGTCGCGAAGGTCCAGCCGTTCCCGACCGAGTTCAACTCGCTGATCCCGGGGCTCAACTCGCAGCAGTTCGACGTGGTCGCGGCGGGCATGTACATCACGCCCACCCGGTGCGAGCAGGTGCTGTTCGCGGACCCCGAGTACGAGATGCGCGACGCGTTCATCGTGCGCAAGGGCAATCCGAAGAACCTGAACAACTACCAGGACATCGCGAAGGCCGGCGCGAAGATGGCGACCGGCACCGGCTACGCCGAGATCGCCTACGCGGAGGAGGCGGGACTCAAGGAGTCGGAAATGCTGCTGCTGCCCGACCAGTTGGCCGGGCTGCTGGCCGTCGAGCAGGGCCGCGCCGATGTCTTCGCGGGGACGGCGGTGACCGTCCGCAACGTGGTCAGGCAGACCAAGAGCCGCAAGGCCGAGTTCACGGAGGCGTTCACTCCGAAGCTGGACGGCAAACCGGACCTGGGCACCGGCGCGTTCGCCTTCCGTAAGAACGAGACCAGGCTGCGCGACGCCTTCAACCGTGAGCTGCACAAGATGAAGGAGAGCGGCGAACTCTTCCGCATCATGAAGCCGTTCGGCTTCGTGGAGGAGGAGATGACCACGATGACCGCGAAGGAGCGCTGCGCATGACGGACCTGACCTCGGGTTTGTGGGAGCTGCTCCTCCAGGGCGTGTGGGTGACCGTCCAGCTGACCGTCTTCAGCGCGGCACTGGGCGCTTTCGTCGCCTTCGTGGTGGGTGTGGCCAGGACGAACAGGCTGTGGATCGTCCGGTTCGTCTCCGGCCTGTACATGGAGATATTCCGGGGCACCTCGGCCCTGGTGTTGATGTTCTGGATGTTCTTCGTGCTGCCCGTCGCGTTCGGCTGGCAGCTGGTGCCGATGTGGGCCGCGGTGCTCGCGCTCGGCCTGAGTTACGGCGCGTACGGTTCGGAGATCGTGCGCGGGGCGCTGGCCGCCGTCGCGCCCGCCCAGCAGGAGGCGGGCATCGCGCTCAGCTTCTCGCCCTGGCAGCGGCTGATGAAGATCTCGCTGCCGCAGGCGTGGCCGGAGATGATCCCGCCCGCCAACAACCTGCTGATCGAGCTGCTCAAGGGCACCGCGCTGGTGTCCGTCCTGGGAGTCGGCGACATCACCTTCGGGGCTTCGCTGGTGCGCAACGCGCTCGGTGAGAGCGCCCCGGTCTACACGATCATCCTGGTCATGTACTTCGTCCTGGCGTTCCTGCTGACGCGTGTGATGCGCGCGGTGGAGCGGAAGGCGAAGGCGGGCATCGGCCAGGCTCCGACGAAGAGCGAAGGCATGCGAAAGCCGGACGTCAAGCAGGTCACCGCGGTCTCGCGCTCCAGCCAGGGAGGTGCGGCCTGATGCAGTGGGACTGGTCTGCTGTCGGTGACTTCATGCCGCGCTTCTGGGACGGCGTGCTCGTCACGCTCGAAGCGCTGGTGCTCGGCTCCCTGATCGCCTTCGCGCTCGGCCTGGTGTGGGCCATGGCGCAGCGCTCGCCGCTGAAGGCGGTGCGCTGGCCGGTGACGGCCGTCACCGAGTTCGTCCGCAACACCCCGCTGCTGGTGCAGCTGTTCTTCCTGTTCTACGTGCTGCCCGAGTGGAGC
The DNA here is from genome assembly GCF_041028275.1 of Streptomyces sp. PU-14G. Taxonomy (NCBI): domain Bacteria; kingdom Bacillati; phylum Actinomycetota; class Actinomycetes; order Kitasatosporales; family Streptomycetaceae; genus Streptomyces; species Streptomyces sp. PU-14G. The sequence goes on along the minus strand of NZ_JASKYT010000211.1, from coordinate 8,768 downwards.
GTCACCCTCTCCGCGCTGACCACCGGCATCATCGGTCTGGGTCTGCACTACTCGACGTACACGGCCGAGGTGTACCGCGCCGGCATCGACGGTGTCCCCGCTGGACAGTGGGAAGCGTGCACCGCGCTGAGCATGCCGCGCGGCCGTACGTGGAGCGCCGTCATCCTGCCTCAGGCGATCCGCCGCGTAGTGCCCGCGCTGGGCAACTACGTCATCGCGATGCTGAAGGACTCGCCGCAGATCGCCGCGATCGGCGCGCTGGAGATGCTGGGCCAGGCGCGGCAGTTCACCGCGACCAGCTTCCAGCCGACCGAGCCGATCACGGTCATCGGTATCGCCTTCATCGTCATCGCCTACCCGGCATCCCTGCTTACGCGAGCCCTGGAGCGTCGTCTTGTCCGTTGAGAAAACCCCGAGCGCCGCTGCGACCGAGGCCACGAACCCGGCGGTCGACGGCAGCGAGCTGATCAGATTCGACAACGTCACCAAGCGCTACGGCAGCAACGTGGTGCTGGACAACCTCTGTTTCGACGTGGCGTCCGGCAAGCACGTCACGCTCATCGGCCCGTCGGGTTCCGGCAAGACGACGATTCTGCGGCTGCTGATGACACTGGTGAAGCCCGAGGAGGGCACCATCAAGGTGGCGGGCGAGTACCTGTCGCACGAGGAGCGGAACGGCAAGCTGGTGCCCGCGGGCGAGAAGCACTCGCGCGAGGTGCGCAAGAAGATCGGCATGGTCTTCCAGCAGTTCAACCTCTTCCCCAACATGAAGGTGCTCCGCAACATCACCGAGGCGCCGGTGCACGTGCTGGGCATGGGCAAGGACGAGGCCGAGCAGCGGGCGCGCGAGCTGTTGGAGATGGTCGGCCTGACCGATCACCTCGACAAGTACCCCACCCAGCTCTCCGGCGGTCAGCAGCAGCGGGTGGCGATCGCGCGTGCGCTGGCGATGCGCCCGCAGGTGCTTCTGCTGGACGAGGTCACCTCGGCGCTCGACCCCGAGCTGGTGGCCGGTGTGCTGGACGTGCTGCGGGACATCGCGCACTCCACGGACATCACGATGCTCTGCGTCACGCACGAGATGAACTTCGCGCGGGACATCTCCGACGACGTGCTGATGTTCGACGCGGGCCGGGTCATCGAGTCCGGGTCGCCGGAGAAGATCTTCAGCGACCCGGAGCACGAGCGGACCAGGGAGTTCCTCAGCGCCGTCCTGTGACCGGCACTGGCCGGTCGTCGCTTCCTCCCTGTGCGCCGAGGGGCGCACAGGGGGGCGCACCCGGGGGCGCATTCAGCCTTCTGGCATATGCCGATAGCAGCAACGGCCCCGCCGACGGGCGCGGTTGACCGCTATCGTGGACGTACTGCCGTACCGCCGCGGCCCACGGGCCGGTGACGGTGCGGACGGTCACAACCCCAGGGGGACACCGTGACGCTACTCCAACCGTCCTCAGGCCCGGCCGAGGAGCCGGAGCGGGAGCCGGTCACGCCCTTCGGCTCGGTGCGGTACGCGCTGCGGGTGCTGGAGTCGGCCGCCCGGCACCGGGACGGGGTGTGCGAGGAGACGATCTCGCGCGAGGCCGAGCTGCCCCACGTCCGCCTGGGCCACCTGCTGCGGATGCTGTGCCGCGAGGGCTATCTGTCCCGGCTGGAGGACGGCAGCTACGTCGTCGGAGAGGCGCTGGTGCTGCTCGGCTCGGGGGTGGAGCGCGCCAGGGCACTGCGCGAGCGCCTGCAGAGCACGCTGGACGAGCTGCGGGACACGGTCGGCGCCGCCGTCTACTTCGGCCGGTACCAGGACGGCGAGCTGGAGAGCGCCCAGGTCGCCGACGGGCCCACGACCCCGGCGGTCAACCAGTGGGTGGACTTCCGCTCGGCCGCGCACGCGACCGCGCTCGGCAAATGCCTGCTCAGCCAGCTCGACCACGACCGGCGCGCCGACCATCTGGCCCGCCACAGGACGCCGCGGCTCACCTCCCGGACGATCACCGACAAGCGGCAGCTGCTGGACAGCCTGGACAGGCAGCCGTCGACGGTCCCGGTCCTCGATCTCCAGGAGTACGCGGTGGGCACCGTCTGCGCGGCGGTCCCCGTGACGGCGGGCTCCGCGGTGAGCTGCCTGGCGCTGTCACTGCCCGTCACCGAGGCGCACCGGCTGCGCAAGGCGGCCGAGCTGCTGAGCGAGCGGGCCGCCCCGGTGATGCTGTCGCTGGCGCTGTGAGGACCGCCGCCGCACGCCGCTGACCTGCGCGCACTACGGACGCGAACCCGTGAAAAGCGGGACGCGGACCCATGGAAAGACCGCGTCCCCCTCGGTGACCGAGGGGGACGCGGTGTGAGGTACGCCGTCAGGGACTCGAACCCCGGACCCGCTGATTAAGAGTCAGCTGCTCTAACCAACTGAGCTAACGGCGCCTGTCGGCCGTCCCCGGCCGACGACAGAAATACTACCCCCTTCGCGGGGGTGCTCGTGACCACCGTGGCGGGCCGCCGCGGTGCGCGACCACCGCGTCACTCCCGGTCAGATCGGCAGGGTCAGCCCCGGCTGGCGCCGGCGGACGGAGCCCACCAGCAGCAGCACCGTGCCCGCCAGCGCCCAGACGGCGAGCACCAGCAGCGGGGTGCCCAGGGCGTTCCCGGAGAAGTAGACGATGTTGCGGACGGCCGTGGTGCCCGCGCCGGTGGGGATCCAGTCGCCGATCGCCCGCCAGAACGACGGGACGAGGTGCTTTTGGAAGGCGCCGCCCGCGCTGGGGTTGCCCAGGACGACGAAGAGGATCACGGCGATGCCGATGCCGACGATCCCGCAGAAGGCCTCCAGCGCCATCGTGCAGGCCGCCGTGGCGAAGACCAGCAGCGCCCCCAGCCACCACAGGGCCACGAAGTGGCCCGGCAGCGCGTGCAGCACCGGGTCGACGATGATCGCGCCGCCGAGCCCGGACAGTACGGAGTAGACGGCCACCCCCGCCAGCCGCACCGCGCCCGCCCCCGGCCGCGACGGGCGGGTGCCCGCGACCACTCCCAGGAGTGAGGCCAGCAGGTAGCCGCCCACCAGCCAGCCGACGATCAGGTAGAAGGCGGTCAGGCTCTCGTAGTCGCGGTCGCCCGAAGGTGCGATGTCGACGACCTTCAGCTGCCGGTCCTGCTCGGCGGCCACCCGTTCCCCGACGCGTCGCAGTGCCTGGGCCTGCGGACCGCCCGCGGCGGAGGCGATCAGCAGCGTGTCTCGGCCGCCGCGCGGGTCCATGACGTAGGCACCCTCGGCGTCCCGCTGCTCGATGCGCTCCCGCGCCGCCTGCTCGTCCTCGACGGTCGTGGGCTCCAGTGGGTGCCCCGGCAGGTCGTCGAGCCGGTCGGCGGCCTGCTGCGGCGCGACGACGGCGACCGGGATGCCCTGGGGGTCCGGGTGGTGGAAGGAGCCGATGTAGGAGAGCAGGAAGCCCAGTTGGATGAGGAACACACCGGCGACGAGAGCGAGCGTGCCGGGAGTGAACGCGCCGCGGGCTCCGGCGCCGGAGGTGGCGTTGTGCATGGACCCGTTTCCTTGGAGGGTTCCGTTTTCGGTACCACTGCGAGTGATTTCCCATCCATACCGCATCGCCCGCTTCTTTCCCGGCTGTTGGCCTCCCGGGCGCGCCGCGAAGTGGCTCCCTGGCGCGCCGTGAAATGGTCCCCGGGGCGCGCCGTGGTGGGCCTCTCTGGCGCGCCGTGAAGTGGTCCCCGGGGGCGCGCCGCGGTGGGACTCTCTGGCACGCCGTGAAGTGCCGGCGCGTGGCGGAGTCCCCGGCCATGGGCGAGACTCCTGGCATGCCCGCAGCCCTGACGCGTCCGGCGCTCAGCCGCGCCCTGCTCGCCCGCCAATTCCTCATCGAGCGCGCCCGGATGCCCGCCCTGGCCGCCCTCGAACACCTGGTGGGCCTCCAGGTGCAGGCGCCGGGGCCGCCGTACTTCGCGCTGTGGAGCAGGCTGGAGGGCTTCGACCCCGGCGAGCTGGCCCGCCTGCTGACCGACCGCGAGGCGGTCAGGATCACGGTGATGCGTGGCACCCTCCACCTCGTCAGCGACCGCGACGCCCTCCAGTTGCGGGCCCTGACCCGGGTCGTGACGGAACGGGCCCTGCGCTCCCACTACGCCAGGGCACTGGGCGAGGTGGACGTGTGGCAGGTGGCACAGGCCGCCCGCGACCTGCTCGCCGAGGGCCCTATGACGGGCAGCGTGCTGGGCGACCGCCTGCGGGAGCGGTGGCCCGGAGTGGAGGCGCGGGCGCTGTCGATGGCGGCCCGCTACCTGCTGCCGCTCGTGCAGGTCCCTCCGCGCGGGCTGTGGGGGCGTTCGGGACAGCCCCTGCTGGAGACGGTGGAGACCTGGCTGGGCCGGCCTGTGGCGGCCGAACCGTGCGTGGAGACCATGGTGCTGCGCTACCTGGGCGCCTTCGGTCCCGCCTCGGTGCGGGACGCCCAGACCTGGTCGGGGCTCACCCGGCTGGGCGAGGTGATGGAGCGGCTGCGTCCGCAGTTGCGGGTCTTCACCGACGAGCAGGGGCGCGAACTGTTCGACCTGCCCGAGGCGCCGCGCCCGCACGCCGAACTGCCCGTGCCCGTGCGCTTCCTGGCCGAGTACGACAGTCTCGTCCTCTCGCACGCCGACCGCTCCCGCCTGATGGACGAGCCGGTGCGCCGCGCGCTGGCCACCCGCAACGGGCAGGTGCCCGGCACCTTCCTGGTGGACGGACGGGTGCGCGGCACGTGGAAGGCGGACACGGGGCGCAAGGCGGCGTGCTTGACCCTGACGCCGTTCGGGCGGCTGGCGGACGAGGCGGAGCAGGCGCTGGCCGAGGAGGGCGAGCGGCTGCTGGAGTTCGCGACCGACGGGCGGCCCGTGCCTCGCCAGGTGACCTTCGCCGCGCCCCGTCCGCCGGGGCCCGCGTAGGCTGGCGCCGCCCCGCGTAGGCTGACGCCGGGAGGCGTCTGAAGGAGGCCGAAAGGTGCGCAGCGGGGGAAGGCTCGGTCGGATCCAGGAGCGGATCAAGAGGCTGATCATCGAGGAGCGGATGCCGCCCGGCGCGGCGATGCCGACGGAGTCCGAGCTGATGGAGCGGCTCGATGTGAGCCGCAACTCCGTGCGTGAGGCGCTCAAGGCGCTCCAGGCGATGGGCATCGTGGAGATCCGGCACGGTTTCGGCACGTACGTCGGCGCGATGTCCATGGCGCCGATGACCGAGCAGCTCTCTTTCCGCACCGTCGCGGGCCACTACCGCGGCGAGAGCAGCCTGCTGCAACTGCTGGAGCTGCGCGAGGCGGTGGAGACGGGGCTGATGGCCCGGTTGGTCGCCGAGTACGGGGGTGAGCCCGGTGCGGGCGGGGAGCGGTTGGCCGCGCTGGAGGCGCTCGTTTCGCAGATGCGCGAGGAGGCGCACGCGGGCGCGGTGCGCGCCGAGACGGACCGTGCCTTCCACTCGGCGCTCTACGCGGGGCTCGGCAACGCGTTGCTGAGCGAGGTGCTGGACGCGTTCTGGGACGCCTTCCACCGGGTGCGGACGGATCTGGCCGAGCCGCGTGCCGATCCGGTGGTGACCTGGCGGCAGCACGCCGAGATCCTGGCCGCGGTCCGTGCCGGTGACGTACGGCGCGCGGAAGAGGCCGTTCGTGACCACTTCGGCGACATCCGTGAACGCCTCCGATCGACCCCGTCGGAGCCCCCCACGCGACAGCCACGATTCGATGGCTCATCCGTCACATCTGTCGCCGCCATAACGCCACAACAGCGCTAAACCGCCCCTACCGGCCTTGCGTTCATGTGACGAGTCCGACAACCTGACGTGCGGTTACCGATCGGTCCAGGCGTGCTGGGGGAGCACGGAAAACGGCTGGCACACACGATCGAACGACCGCAGGGGAACCGCGAACCGGCCCGCACCCGTCTCCCGCGCACGGCGGCCGAAGTCTGCCGCGCCCGGGCCGAGGGTGCGGGACTCGGGCCAGCACGAGGCACGCAGCGCGCTGCGTGCGGGGGGAAGGTCTCATGACGACGCCGCCGACGGGTGCCCGGCAGCCGGTCTCGAGCCCGCAGGAGAACCAGGACCCGACCCGGACGGCGAAACTGCGCATACCGAGACCGCCCAGAACCCCCTCACCGCACCCCTGGGATCGCGCCGCGCCCCGCTACGACTACGAGCACTACAGCCGCCTGGCGGGCCCGCTCACCCGCCCCGAGCCCGGCAGGCCCTACCGCGTGACCTACCGCGGCCTGCTCGCGGACGAACCGCACCGGCTGCGCGCCGGTTTCCTGCTGTGCCTGGCCCCCCTGCTCTCCGCCGGGCTCCTGGTGTGGCTGATGCAGCCGGCGCACTGGACGAAGCGCGACGCCGGCGAGGTATCCGACCTGGTGCTCAAGCTCGACATCGTCATGCTCGTCTCCATCGGGCTGATCGAGCTGTTCCGCACGCTGAACGTCATATCCAACGCACACGCCACCCTGGTGGCCCGCGACCCGATACCCGTGGTGCCCGAGGCCGGTACCCGCGTCGCCTTCCTCACCTCGTTCGTGCCCGGCAAGGAGCCGATCGGGATGGTCACCAAGACCCTGGAGGCGGCCGTACGGGTGCGGCATCGCGGCACCCTGCACGTCTGGCTGCTCGACGAGGGCGACGACCCCGAGGTCAAGGAGGTCTGCCGCCGCCTGGGAGTGCACCACTTCTCCCGCAAGGGCGTCGCGCAGTGGAACACCGGGAAGGGCGCCTTCCGCGCCAAGACCAAGCACGGCAACTACAACGCGTGGCTCGACGCCCACGGCGACTCCTACGACTACTTCGCCGGCGTCGACACCGACCACGTGCCGCTGCCCAACTACCTGGAGCGGATGCTCGGCTACTTCCGCGACCCGGACGTCGGCTTCGTCATCGGCCCCCAGGTCTACGGCAACTACGACAACTTCGTCACCAAGGCCGCCGAGTCCCAGCAGTTCCTCTTCCACGCCCTCATCCAGCGCGCCGGCAACGCCTACGACGCGCCCATGTTCGTCGGCACCAGCAACGCGGTACGCATCTCGGCGCTCAAGTCCATCGGCGGCCTCTATGACTCCATCACCGAAGACATGGCCACCGGCTTCGAGATGCACCGCCACCGCAACCCCGCCACCGGCAACAAGTGGCGCTCCGTCTACACCCCCGACGTCCTCGCCGTCGGCGAGGGCCCCAACGCCTGGACGGACTTCTTCACCCAGCAACTCCGGTGGTCCCGCGGCACCTACGAGACGATCCTGGGCCAGTACTGGCGCGGCTTCGGCTCCATGCCGCTGGGCAAGCTGTTCAACTACACGATGCTGATGATCTTCTACCCGATCTCGGCACTCAACTGGATCCTCGCCGCCCTCTCCTGCGCCCTCTTCCTCGGCATGGGCGCCTCCGGCGTGCAGATCGACCCGACCGTGTGGATGGCGCTGTACGGCAACGCGACCGCTCTCCAGATCGGCCTCTACATCTGGAACCGGCGGCACAACGTCTCCCCGCACGAGCCGGAGGGCTCCGGCGGGCTCGCCGGCATGCTGATGTCCGCGCTCTCGGCGCCCATCTACGCGCGCTCCCTCTTCGATACGGTGCTCCGCCGCAAGAGCAAGTTCGTCGTCACCCCCAAGGGCAACTCGGCCAGCCCCGACACCCTCTTCGGCACGTTCCGCATCCACCTGTTCTTCCTCGCGATCTTCGGCGGCTCCCTCGTCGGTTCCCTCTTCCTGGGCCACGACCACCCCGCGATGCTCACCTGGGCCGGGCTCGCGCTGCTCATCACCGCGGCCCCGATCATCGGCTGGCGCGTCACCGTCCGCGCCGAGAAGCGCCGCAGGGCGCGCCGGCGGGCACGGAGCCGCCCTGCGGACGGCCGACAGAGCGACGCCACCGGGTACGCCGATGCGCCGGGGGCGGCGCCCGGTGCCGCCGCCGGGTACGCCGATGCGCCGAGTGCGCCCGCTGCCGCCTCCGAGTACGGCAATGCGCCGAGTGCGCCCGGTGTCGATGCGCCGGGGGCGCCCGCTGCCGATGCGCCGGGGGCGTCCGCTGCCGCCACCGGGTACGCCGATGCGCCGAGTGCGCCCGCTGCCGCCGCCGAGTACGCCGATGCGCCGAGTGCGCCCGCTGCCGATGCGCCGGGGGCGTCCGCTGCCGCCGCCGGGTACGGCAATGCGCCGGGGGCGCCCGGTGCAGGCGTGCTGCGCGAGGTCGCGCCGGCTCCCGCCGCAGCGGTACCGGTCGGCGCCCCGCACGGGCCCCTCGCCGGGCACGGCGAAGGTGAGGGCCTCCCCGGCACGGGGCGCCGCGGCTTTCCGCAGCCCGCCGCGCCCTCCACCGAGGCGGCGTGGGCGGGCCCCGGCCAGTGGGCCCCGGGAACGGGCCGCAGGCGGCGTCAGCCGACGGCCCCCGAGGCCACCGAGGCCTGGGACGTCGCGCCCGCCCCCGCGCCGCAGTCCGGCGCGTGCAGCCCCGCGCCGGGCCACCCGGACCCGGACCGCACCGCGCCGGTCGGCCACCCCGGGGCGGACGCCGGTACGGCTCCTTCGCACGGACACCTCCCGGACCAGGACACCCGCCGGGCCGCCGCCCATGGCGCCCCGGGACCGCGCGGTCGCCTCACCGGCTCGAACGGGCACCTCACGGACGCCGACGCACACCGGGCCGCCACCCGCGGGGGCCGCGGGCCGGGCGGGCACCGGGCCGCGGCCCAGGCGTACCCCGGTACGGGCGAAGGCTGGGCCGACGGCCCCTCGCCGAGCAGCGG
>NZ_JASKYT010000210.1:0-13804 GCF_041028275.1 Streptomyces sp. PU-14G | reverse complement strand
GCTACGCGAACCGGCCGGCCCCCGGGCGCATTCGGGAAGCGACCGGCCGCTGCTGACGGTCCCGAACAGCGGCTGACAGCCCCGAACAGCGGCTGACGACCCCTGCCAGCGGCTGACGCCCCTGGAACAACAGCACCGCCGAGGCCCGCACCGTGTCKKCGGKRMSSGGCMGGCCGCTGCTGACGGTCCCGAACAGCGGCTGACAGCCCCGAACAGCGGCTGACGACCCCTGCCAGCGGCTGACGCCCCTGGAACAACAGCACCGCCGAGGCCCGCACGACGCGACAGGCCCAGCGCCAGCCCCTGGCCGACCTGCACCGCTGACGCCCGCGCAATGCGGCACCTCCCTCGTTTCCCGCTGACACATACCGGGTCCGAGACCCGAACCGGAACCGGAACCGGAACAGGAACAGCCCGCCGCCCGGGCCCGGCCCAACGGTTCTCGCTCCGGGGCTCCGGGGGCGGGAGGTCAGCGCAAGACGGGGCGGCACCGCCCGATCCCGGTCGCCACCAGCGGCCACGTCGGCTGTCGGCATCACGACCACCGCCGGGAGAGGTCGCCCCGGCCGACGTCCGGGGAACGACCAGCACCGCCGGGGCCGGCCCGAGCGACCCGACACGCGCGGGCGCACCGCCGGGGCCGGACCGCGCAACCCGACACGCGCGGGCGCACCGCCGGGGCCGGTCCGCGCGACCCGACACGCGCAGGCGGGCCCCGCACACGCGGGGCCCCGCGTACCGATGCCACGCCGGCGAGGCACAAAGCGGCGTTTTGTCTACAAAGAACCTCTCTGAATTCCGGTCACCGGCCTCTCGGTCTCTGTGTAGACAAAGGAATGTTCACCGGGAGGGAATTGGCGGCAGAAACGGCATTGCGGAAATTCGGGTCACTAATTCGTGATCTTTCTCTAAAGAGCCGTGGAGAAGGTGCCGAAGGAGTCTGTGACCCTTCACACGGAATACCCGACTCGTTCGGTTCCGTCCCCCACAGCCACTCCCCCCAGGAGGCCCGGTGTCTGTTCTCCTTGAGCACCCCACAAGCCTGGTCGCCTACCGCCCGAACAAGCCGACGGCCATGGTCGTCGTGGCCGACCCCCGTGTCCGCTCCACCGTGACCCGCCACCTGTGGGCTCTCGGGGTGCGGGACGTGATCGAGGCGTCGTCCATCGCGGAGGCCCGTCCCCGCGTCGGTAACCCGCGCGACATCTGCGTGGCCGACGTGCACCTGCCCGACGGCTCAGGACTCAGCCTGCTGTCGGAGACGAGAGCCGCGGGCTGGCCCAACGGGCTGGCGCTGTCCGCGGCCGATGACATCGGCGCCGTGCGCAACGCGCTGGCCGGCGGTGTCAAGGGCTATGTCGTCACCGGTACCCGCACCAACCTGGGCGGCGCCATGCCGACGCGGCACGGCGCGGCCCCCATCGGCGCCGCCGCGGCGGCCCGGATGCACCGTCGGCCTGGCGGCGGCCCGGGTGGCCCGGGGCACCCGGGTGGCTACCGGGAGCTCTCGGGCCGCGAGGTGGAGGTGCTGCGCCTCGTCGCCGAGGGGCAGTCGAACAAGGCCATCGGCGTGTCGATGGGCCTCTCGGCGCTCACCGTCAAGAGCCATCTCGCCCGGATCGCCCGCAAGCTGGGCACCGGCGACCGCGCGGGCATGGTCGCCGTGGCGCTGCGGACGGGCATCATCCACTGAATCCTCCGACTTCTCCTCCCGCGCCGTTCCGCTTTCCGGGCGCTCGTCGACGTAACGTTCCGTCGGCGGGCGCCCGGCCGCGCGTGCACGCGGCTACCCTTGACTGGTGACCGACGCCCAAGAGACCGCAGCAGCCCCCGCAGCTCAGGCCCCCTCCGCAGACTCCGCCCCGGCGCCGGTCCCTCTGCTGGAACCCCGCGAGGGGATCCCCCCGGTCACCGCTTCCGCCGAGGAGCTGGCGCGGGTGACGGAGGCTTTCGGGGCAGGCAGCGGTCCGGTGGCCGTGGACGCGGAGCGGGCGTCCGGTTACCGCTACGGGCAGCGGGCCTACCTGGTTCAGCTGCGCCGCGCGGGCGCGGGTACGGCGCTGATCGATCCGGTGGCCTGCCCCGATCTGTCCGGGCTCGACGCGGCGCTGGCGGGCAGCGAGTGGGTGCTGCACGCCGCCACGCAGGATCTGCCGTGTCTGCGCGAGATAGGTATGCGGCCCACGAGGCTCTTCGACACCGAGCTGGCCGGGCGGCTCGCCGGGTTCGCCCGCGTGGGGCTGGGCGCGATGGTGGAGAACGTGCTCGGTTACGCGCTGGAGAAGGGGCACTCCGCGGTGGACTGGTCGACGCGTCCGCTGCCCGAGCCGTGGCTGCGGTACGCGGCGCTGGACGTCGAGCTGCTGGTGGACCTGCGGGACGCGCTGGAGGGCGAGCTGTCGCGGCAGGGGAAGCTGGAGTGGGCGCAGGAGGAGTTCGCGGCCATCGCCGCGGCCCCGGCGCCGCCGCCCCGCAAGGATCCGTGGCGCCGCACGTCGGGCATGCACAAGGTGCGCCGTCGCCGGCAGATGGCGGTCGTGCGGGAGCTGTGGTTCGCGCGGGACGCGGTGGCCCGCAAGCGGGACGTCTCGCCGGGCAAGGTGCTGACGGACGCGGCGATCGTGGAGGCCGCGCTGGCGATGCCGAGCGGGGCGCGCGCCCTCTCGGCGCTGCCCGGGTTCGGGCAGCGGATGGGCCGCAAGCAGCTCGACGGCTGGCAGGCCGCCGTCGATCGGGCGCGGGCGCTGGCCGAGGAGGAGTTGCCGCAGCAGGGTCAGGCCACCAGTGGTCCGCCGCCGCCGAGGTCCTGGGCGGACAAGGATCCGGCGGCGGCGGCCCGGTTGTCGGCGGCGCGGGCCGCGGTCACCCGGCACGCGGAGGAGTTGAACCTGCCGCAGGAGAACCTGTTGACGCCGGACACGGTGCGCCGCCTGTGCTGGGAGCCGCCTGCCGCGGTGAGCGTGGAGTCCGTCTCGGGTGCGCTGCGCGGGCTGGGTGCCCGGGAGTGGCAGATCGGGCAGACGGCGGAGCTGCTGCGTGCCGCGCTCACGTCTCCGGGCGCGTGAGCCGCTCGCCCTGGTGTGCGAGCGTCTCGACTCCCCGGGTCCTGACCGCCATTGCGGCGGCACCCGAGCCGACGGACTCGGCTCTCGACTCCCGGGCCCTGACCGCCATTGCTGCGGCACCCGAGCCGGCGGACTCGGCTTCCGGGCCGCGACGCCTGCGCCCAACCCCGGCTCCCGCGCCCGCGCCCGCGCCTGATGGAGCGCCGCGCTCGCCCGCGGTGGAGCGCCGCGCCCACGCGTGGCGGAGCGCCACGCCGTGATCCCGCGCTCGTCCGTGGTGTGATGCCGCGCTCGCCCGCCGTATGAGGCCGCGCTCGCCCACCGGTGGGGCCGCGTTCGCGCGCCGTGTGATGTGACGTGTGCCCTTCCCTCAGGTCGGCCCTTGCCAGGTGGTTACCGACAAGTAGCATGGGGGTCGACCGACCCCTGGCCGCACCTGGAGGAGAGCCAACGTGCCTCGTACCGCAAGGGACGTCGTCTTCGTCGACGGCGTACGCACCCCGTTCGGCAAGGCGGGCCCCAAGGGCATCTATCACGAGACCCGCGCCGACGACCTGGTCGTCAAGTGCATCCGTGAGCTGCTGCGCCGCAACCCCGACCTGCCTCCGGAGCGCATCGACGAGGTCGCCGTCGCGGCGACCACGCAGATCGGCGACCAGGGGCTGACCCTGGGCCGTACCGCCGGCATCCTCGCCGGGCTGCCCACGACCGTGCCCGGCTTCTCCATCGACCGGATGTGCGCGGGCGCGATGACGGCCGTGACGACGACCGCGGGGTCGATCGCCTTCGGCGCCTACGACATGGTGGTGGCCGGCGGTGTCGAGCACATGGGCCGCCACCCGATGGGCGAGGGCGTGGACCCCAACCCGCGCTTCGTCTCGGAGAAGCTGGTCGACGAGTCGGCGATGTTCATGGGGATGACCGCCGAGAACCTGCACGACCGCTTCCCGCACCTGACCAAGGAGCGCGCGGACAAGTTCGCCGTGGCCAGCCAGGAGAAGGCGGCCAAGGCGTACGCCAACGACAAGATCCAGCCCGACCTGGTGCCGATCTCGGTCCGCCGCACCTCGCCGGAGGGAGGGGAGACCGGCTGGGGCCTGGCCACCGCGGACGAGCCGATGCGGCCCGGCACGACGCTGGAGAACCTCGCCGGGCTCAAGACCCCCTTCCGCGCGCACGGCCGGGTCACCCCGGGCAACGCCGCGGGTCTGAACGACGGTGCGACCGCCTCCCTGCTGGCCGCCGAGGACGTGGCCCACGAGCTGGGCCTGCCGGTCAAGATGCGGCTGGTCTCCTACGCGTTCGCCGGTGTCGAGCCGGAGGTCATGGGCGTCGGCCCGATCCCGGCCACCGAGAAGGCGCTGGCCAAGGCGGGTCTGTCCATCGACGAGATCGGTCTGTTCGAGATCAACGAGGCGTTCGCCGTCCAGGTGCTCGCGCTGCTGGACCACTACGGCATCGCCGACGACGACCCGCGCGTCAACCAGTACGGCGGCGCGATCGCCTTCGGCCACCCGCTGGCCTCCTCCGGCGTGCGGCTGATGAACCAGCTCGCCCGGCAGTTCGAGGAGCAGCCGCACGTCCGCTACGGCCTCACCACCATGTGCGTCGGCTTCGGCATGGGCGGGACCGTCATCTGGGAGAACCCCCACTGGGAGGGCAACAAGTGAGTAAGACCGCCGAACTCCTCAAGGGCGCGGCCGAGCTGTTCCCGGACGAGGTCGTCACCCAGGCGCACGTACGCCACCTCGACCTGCCCGGCGGGGCGGGCCGGTTCGCCCTCATCACGCTGGACAACGGGCTGGATCACACCAAGCCGACCACCATCGGCCCGCAGTCGCTGGCCAACCTCGACGCCGCCCTCGACCAGGTGGAGAAGGAGGCCGCCGACGGCGAGATCAAGGGCGTCGGCGTCACCGGCAAGCCCTTCATCTTCGCCGTCGGCGCCGACCTCAAGGGCGTCGAGCTGCTGAAGCGGCACGAGGACGCCGCCGCCATCGGCAAGGGCGGCCACGACGTCTTCGTGCGGCTGGCCAACCTCGCGGTGCCGACGTTCGCGTACTACAACGGCGCCTCCATGGGCGGCGGCGTGGAGATCGGGCTGCACTGCACCTACCGCACCGTCTCCGCCGCGCTGCCCGCCTTCTCGCTGCCCGAGGTCTTCCTCGGCCTGGTGCCCGGCTGGGGCGGCTGCGCGCTGCTGCCGAACCTGATCGGCGCCGACCGCGCGGTCAGCGTCATCATCGAGAACTCCCTCAACCAGAACCGGCAGCTCAAGGGCGCGCAGGTCTACGAACTCGGCATCGCCGACGCGCTGTTCGAGGGCGCCGACTTCCTGGAGGAGTCGCTGCGCTGGACCGCGGCCGTCCTCAAGGGCGAGATCGAGGTCGTGCGGCCCGAGGTGGACCGCGGCGAGGCATGGGACGCCGCCGTGCAGCGCGGACGGCAGCTCGCGGACGGCAAGGTGCACGGCGCCGCACCGGCCGCCTACCGGGCCCTGGACATCATCGCCGCCGCCAAGAACGGCGACCTGCGGCAGGGCTTCGAGGCCGAGACGCAGGCGCTGGCCGACCTGATCATGAGCGGCGAACTGCGTGCGGGGCTCTACGCGTTCGACCTGGTGCAGCGGCGCGCCAAGCGCCCTGCGGGCGCCCCGTCGAAGGATCTGGCGCGTCCGGTCACCAAGGTCGGCGTCGTCGGCGCGGGGCTGATGGCCTCGCAGCTCGGTCTGCTGTTCGCCCGCCGTCTGGAGGTGCCGGTCGTACTGACCGACATCGACCAGGAGCGCGTGGACAAGGGCGTCGCCTACTGCCACGAGGAGATCGACAAGCTGCTTTTGAAGGGCCGCGTCAACCAGGACAAGGCCAACCGCCTCAAGGCCCTGGTGACCGGGTCGCTGGACAAGGCCACCGCCTTCGCCGACGCCGACTTCGTCATCGAGGCCGTCTTCGAGGAGATGGGCGTCAAGCAGAAGGTGTTCGTCGAGGTCGAGGCGGTCGTGCCCGAGCACGCCATCCTCGCCACCAACACCTCCTCGCTGTCGGTCTCCGAGATGGCCTCCCAGCTCAAGCACCCCGAGCGCGTGGTCGGCTTCCACTTCTTCAACCCCGTCGCGATCCTCCCCCTGCTGGAGATCGTGCGCGGCGAGAAGACCGACGACGCGGCGCTGGCGACCGCGTTCGGCGTCGCGAAGAAGCTGAAGAAGACGGCGGTGCTCGTCAAGGACGCGCCGGCGTTCGTCGTCAACCGCGTGCTCACCCGGTTCCTGGGCGAGGTCCTGCGCTCCATCGACGAGGGCACCCCGGTCCAGGTCGCCGACCGGGCGCTGGCCCCGCTCGGGCTGCCGATGTCGCCGATCCAGCTGCTGGAGCTCGTCGGCCCGGCCGTCGCGCACCACGTGGCGGGCACCCTGCACGGCGCCTTCCCCGAGCGTTTCGGCGTCTCGGAGAACCTCGGCCGCGTCGTCGAGGCGGGCAAGCGCAGCCTGTACCTGCCGGGTACGACGGAGCTGGACCCCGAGGTCGCCGAGCTCTTCCAGGTCGGGGAGAGCGTGCTGACCGAGGAGCAGGTCCGCGAGCGGGCGCTGGGTGCCGTCGCCGAGGAGATCCGGCTGATGCTGGACGACGAGGTGGTGGCCGAGGCGCAGGACGTCGACCTGTGCCTGATCACCGGCGCGGGGTGGCCCTTCCACCTCGGTGGGATCACCCCCTACCTCGACCGCGAGGGCGTCAGCGAGCGCGTCACCTCGCGCCGCTTCCTGGCTCCTGGCGTCGCCACCGTCCCGGCGTGAGGGACTGAGCCCCGGCCCCTCCCCCAGACTCCGTCGGGGGGAGGGGCCGGGGTCTTTCTCAGGGGCCGGTCCTCAGGTAGAACTCGGAGCCGTCGATGGTGGCCACCTTCTCGTAGTGGCGGCCGAGATGGCGGCGCAGGGTGGGCGTGCGCCGCACGCCGTACTCCTTGCCGCGCGAGTCGTCGACGACCAGCTCGGGCTTCCGCCGCCGCAGATCCCTCTCGAAGTGCGTCCAGGCGCCTTCCATCGCGTACCGCTCCCCCACGCGCGCCTCGCCCCGGCCGCCGCTGAAGTTGGTGAGGAACCCCGCGGTCAGGTAGCGGGAGGCGGGGGCACGCCGGGAGAGCCAGTACCCCTCGGGGTGCATGCCCCACAGCAGCACCCGGTCCTCGCGGTCGGTGTAGGAGCGGACGGTGTCGGCGAGCCGGTGGGCGTGGTCGAGCTCGTCGCGCCCTGCCGTGAAGCCCCATCCAACGTATCCGCACGCCAGCACCGCGGTACCGGCGAGGGCCGCCGTCGCGGCCCGTGCCGTCAGCTCGTGCAGCGCCGCCGCCCCGAGGAGGGCGAGCGGGGGGACGAGCTGGAGGAAGTAGTGGCCGAAGAACTGGAGTCCGACGGTGGCGGCGGCGAGCGACGCGGCGAGCCAGAGCCACACGTCCGCGGTCCCGTCGAGCGGCGCGCGGCGGCCGGGACAGATGGCGGGGTACGGGTGACCGCCGGTGCGGCGCTGCCGTACGGCGCGCACGAGGGCCACGACGAGCGGGAGGGCGGCCAGCGTCAGCAGTCCGAGCCCGCCCAGGGCGCGCAGCAGGGGTTTGAGTCCGGAGCCGTCGGCGGAGAGGTAGGCACCGGACCCGGTGGCGATCCAGTAGAGGAAGCGTCCTGGCCCGAAGGCGAGGGCGGTGCCCAGGATCGGGAGCGCCGTTCCGATCCCCACCCCGAGCAGCGCCGTCCACCCGGCCCGCAGTTGCCACAGCACCACGCAGACCGGGAGCAGGACGGCGCCGCCCGTCTGCTTCGTCAGTACGGCTCCGGCGACGGCGAGCCCGGCCACGAACCAGCGTGAGCGCTCAGCGCACCACATCGCTGCCACCGTCCAGGGGAGCATGAAGACCTCGAACGTGGCGGCCTGCGTGTCCTCCGGGTCGAGTCCCACCGCCAGGAAGACGTAGCAGATGCCCGCGACCCACGCGGCCCGCTCCCCCCAGCGGCGCGCCGCCATGGAGGCCGCCAGTACGGCGCCCACCAGCACGGCGAGGATCGCGGCGACCCGCACGGGCCACAGCGAGTCGTCCCCGAACACCGCGAACGCGGCACGGTAGAGCCAGGGCACCAGCGGGGGTTTGCGGTCGACGACGGTCTCGTAGAGCACGCCGCCGTTCGCCAGCTGCCGTGCCTGCGTGGCCAGGAAGCCCTCGTCGGGGTTCCAGGGGGTGCGCACGAACGAGGGCAGGCGGGTGAGGACGGTCAGCGCCGCCACGACGGTGATCAGCCGCGTCCAGTTCGTCGCGGGCGCCGCCTCGGTGCGCCGGCCGACGCGCTGCACGGTGCGCCGCTCGGCGCGGACGGTACGGGGCAACGGCATACGCCCCAATTTAGCGAGGCCCGCCGCTGACGGTGCGCCACCCCCGGCGCGCGGCGCCGCCGCGCCTTCGGCCCGCTACCGGGCGAAGGAGCGGCGGGTGCCGTGCGAGGGCGGGCGCGGCGCCGTTACGAGGGTGTCGCGCCCTCCCAGGCGGTGACCTGCGGGCCGCTGGGGTCGGGGCCGCGGCCGTCCAGCTTGGCGACGAATCCGGTGACCTGGCGGGCGACGTCCGGCGCGGTCAGCCCGATCTCCGCCATGACCTCCTTGCGGCTGCCGTGGTCCAGGAACCGCTCGGGGATGCCGAAGTCGCGCAGCGGCACATCGACGCCCGCGTCCCGCAGCGCCTGCGCGACGGCGGAGCCCACACCGCCCGCCCGGCTGTTGTCCTCGACGGTGACGACGACCCGGTGCCGCTCGGCCATCGGCGGCAGTGCCGCGTCCACCGGCTTGACCCACCGGGGGTCGACCACGGTGGCGGTGATGCCCTGCTTGTCGAGCAGGTCGGCGATCTCCAGGCACATCGGCGCGAGGCCGCCCACGGAGACCAGGAGGACGTCGGCGCCCTGGCCGTCCGCCGGCTCCCGCAGGACGTCCATGCCGCCCACCCGGCGCACCGCGGGGACCGCGGGGCCGACCGCGCCCTTGGAGTAACGCACCACAGTGGGCGCGTCATCGACCTGGACGGCCTCGCGCAGCTGGGCACGTACCTGATCGGCGTCGCGGGGCGCGGCCAGCCGCAGGCCCGGCACGCACTGCAGCAGGGACATGTCCCACATGCCGTTGTGGGAGGCGCCGTCGGGTCCGGTGACACCGGCCCGGTCCAGCACGAAGGTGACGCCGCACCTGTGCAGGGCCACGTCCATCAGGAGCTGGTCGAAGGCGCGGTTGAGGAAGGTCGCGTAGACGGCGAAGACGGGGTGGAGACCGCCGGTGGCGAGCCCGGCGGCGGAGACGGCGCCGTGCTGCTCCGCGATGCCCACGTCGTAGACCCGCTCGGGGAACTCCTGCGCGAAGGCATGCAGCCCCACGGGCCGCATCATCGCGGCCGTGATGGCGACGATGTCCTCGCGCTCCCGGCCGAGCTTGACCATCTCGTCGCTGAAGACGGAGGTCCAGTCCACGCCGGAGGACTTGACGGGCAGTCCGGTGTCGGGGTGGATGACGCCGACGGCGTGGAACTGGTCGGCCTCGTCCTGGCGGGCGGGCTGGTAGCCGCGGCCCTTCTCGGTGAGGCAGTGGACCAGCACGGGCCCGCCGAAGCGCTTGGCACGCTGGAGCGCGGACTCGACGGCGGCGATGTCGTGCCCGTCGATCGGCCCGACGTACTTCAGGCCCAGATCCTCGAACATGCCCTGCGGCGCGATGAAGTCCTTGAGCCCCTTCTTCGCGCCGTGCAGCGTCTCGTACAGCGGCTTGCCGACGACGGGGGTGCGGTTGAGCACGTCCTTGCCGCGGGCCAGGAAGCGCTCGTAGCCGTCGGTGGTGCGGAGGGTGGCCAGGTGGTTGGCCAGGCCGCCGATGGTCGGCGAGTAGGAGCGCTCGTTGTCGTTGACGACGATCACCAGCGGACGGTCCTTCGCTGCGGCGATGTTGTTGAGCGCCTCCCACGCCATACCGCCGGTCAGCGCACCGTCACCGATGACGGCCACCACGTGGTCGTCCGTGCCGCGCACCTCGTTCGCCTTGGCCAGCCCGTCGGCCCAGCCCAGCACCGTCGAGGCGTGGCTGTTCTCGATGACGTCGTGCGCCGACTCGGCCCGCGAGGGGTAGCCCGACAGGCCGCCCTTCGCGCGCAGCTTCGAGAAGTCCTGCCGCCCGGTGAGCACCTTGTGCACGTAGGACTGGTGCCCGGTGTCGAAGAGGACCTTGTCCTTGGGGGAGTCGAAGACGCGGTGCAGGGCGATGGTCAGCTCGACCACGCCGAGGTTGGGGCCCAGGTGTCCGCCGGTCTTGGAGACCGCCTCCACCAGGAAGGTGCGGATCTCCCCTGCCAGCGTCTCCAGCTGCTCCGGAGTGAGCCGGTCCAGATCGCGTGGTCCCGTGATGCGGGTCAGCAACGCCACCCGTACCTCCTTGCTTCGAGCGTGTGAACACGCTGTCGAGCTGTCGTTGTCGGACCGTACCGATTCCTCCCCAACCCTTCGGCCGGGCGGTCTTCCAGAGTCTAATGTTCCGCCGGCGCCCGGGTTCACCGGCCGGTGCCATATCAGTCACACGAATGGCAGCCCGCCGAGGTGGGTGCGGACATACGCGCGGGGCACGTGCGGCTGTTCCCCCGCACCTGGCCCTCATCCCTCCCGACCCCCGGATGACTCGTATCTCACACCGCGGAGACAGGGGGCACAGCCGCCCCTTTTCGAACCTCTGTCCGATTTCAGGACGCGCGTCCACGCCCTGCGACGCCCGCCCCGCCATGGCCCGGCCCGGCCCGGCTGCCGCTCGGCCCTCCGGCCCCTCCGACCTACGGGGGGGTATCGGGCGTCGGGCGCGCCGGACCCGCTGGTGAGGCCGGTGGGAGCCGGGAAGAATCGGTAGAGCAGGGAGAAGCCGGTAGAGCCGGTAGAGCCGATACGACCAGCGGCCGACGCGGCTGATGCGGCCGACGCGGCCCATGCTCCCGCTCGGCATCGGCCCGCCCCAGGGCGCCCGGAGCGACGCCGGGAGCGTGCCCGGCCGGCGCCGGCGGGCAGGTCCCCGCCGAGGGGGGCGGCACCTTCGGCGTACCCGGCGCGGCAGCGTCGGCGCGCCCGGCCTGGCGCGGCTGGGCCCGGGCGCGTTCGGGCGCGCTCGGGTGGCGGGGGGCCGGCGTCCGCGACGCGCACGCCGGCCCCGGAAGCGGTGACGCGCGGCAACGCGTGTCCGCCTCACAACCCTGGTCGTCTCGGTGGAGCCCGCAACTCTCAGGGAGCGGTACGGGAGTTCTCCCGCACGCCGAAGATGCTCGCAGAGGCCGGTCACCAATCGGCAAGCGAAGCTGGGACGGGCCCGCATCTTCCGGCGCGCAGGCGTGGCGCCGCCCTGCCGGCAGGAGCTCCGTCGCTGGTCACACCCCCGGCGGCAGCCGAAGGCCCCGGCCGTCCCGGGCCCGGCGGCCGGGACAGGAACGCATCAACTCCCCCTGCCCCCTTCGGGCCCCTGCTTCTCCGTGCGGTCAGTGGCACGATGCTTCTCCAGCCGCCGGTGTCGGCAAGCACCGGTCGGCCGTGCAGACATGTGGAGCCCGCAACGCGCCCGGCTCGCAACGCCCGGGCGGACGATCTCAGGAGGCACGATCCATGTCCCGCCTTCCCTTCCCGGCGCGCTGCGCCGGGGCTTCCCCCTCCCCGGCTCGCTGTGTCGGTCCGCGACCGTACGACCGGGGCGGGCCCGGCCCGTCGGACGTCGTGGTCATCGTGGTGATCGCCGTACTGGCGAGCGCACTGACCGTCGCCGGTATGCCACCTTCCGCGATCCTCGACGTGCTGGGGGCCGCCGGGCTCGTCGCGCTCGGCGTGCTGCTCGCGCTGCGCGGCGGCAGCCGGGTGGGCCGCCTGGCGATACGGGGGCTGCAGGCCGCCTCGCAGGCCTGAGGGCGCCTCGGCCGTGGGGCGCAGAGAGAAGCCGATCACCACACCGAACCGGGCGCTCGCCGATCTCGCCAGATGGTTGCGGCACCAGCGGGCGACGGAAGGCCTGACCTACGCTCAGCTCGCCGCACGTACCGGGCTGCACGCCACGACTCTGCAGCGGGCCGCTTCGGCGACGTCGGTGCCCACGGCACCCGTTGTCGAGGCGTACGCGCGGGGGTGCGGCGTGTCGGTGGAGGTCGCCCTGCGCATGTGGCGGAGGGCCCGGCTGGAGCATCTGCACGGCGCCACGGGAGGCCGCCGGGCACCGGCCCCGGAGACCGTCGCGGACCTGCCGGGCCTGTCGGCCGCGCTGTGGGGGCTCTACAGCGAGGCGGGCGGGCCCCCGTTGCGGGCCATGGAGCGCCGTGCGGGCGGTCACGGCGAGCTGCCGCACAGTACGGTCCACCGCATCCTGCGCGGACAGACGGTGCCGCGTGACGAGCGCCAGCTGATCGCGTTCCTGGACGCCTGCGAGGTCCCCGCCAGGGAGCGGCACCCGTGGGTGGAGGCGTGGCGGCGTGCGTGCACGCGCACGCCGCCGGGCGCCGGCGCGGCCCCGCCTCGCGAGGAGGCCACCATCCGCGAGCCCGGCGAAGAGGCCTTCCGCGAACCCCTGCGCGAAGGGAGTCCCTCCCTTGTGGAGGGCCTCTTCTCCGGTCCGCACACAGCTCAGGCGCAGTCCCTCCCCGCGCCCCGGCCCGGGCCCGCGCCCCCACCCCGGACAGGCACGGACCCGGCGCGCGCCGGTGCACTGCGCCTCACCGTGCTCGGCCCCGTACGCGTCTGGCGCGGGGACCAGCCTCTGCCGCTGGGGTCGCCGCAGCAGAAAGCGCTGCTCGCGGCGCTCCTGCTGCGCGGCGGGCACACCGCGACCGCCGAGGAACTGGTCGACGCCATCTGGGGCGAGGAGCCCCCCGAGCAGGCGAGGGCGGCGCTGCGCACCTACGCCTCGCGCATCCGCAAGGCTCTCGGGCCCGACGGCGACCTGCTGGTCAGCGAGTCCGGCGGCTACGCGCTGGCAGCCGGCGGCGGTACGTCGCTCGACGTGGAGACCGCGCAGGAGCTGGCCGCGCAGGCCGACAAGGCCGCCTCCGGCGGCGACCCGGCCCGGGCCAGTGAGCTGTACGAGGCGGCCCTCGCCCAGTGGAACGGCGAACCCCTCGCCCACATACCGGGCCCCTACGCCGAAGCCCAGCGCGCCCGCCTGACGGAGTGGCGGCTGAGCCTGCTGGAGCTGCGGTGCGACCTCGACCTGCGGCTCGGGCGGCATGCGGAAGCCGTCGCCGAACTGACCGCGCTCGCCGCCGCGCATCCGCTGCGGGAACGGCTGCGCGAGCTGCTGATGCTCGCCCTCTACCGCAGTGGCCGCCAGGCCGAGGCGCTGGCCGTGCACGCCGACATCCGTCGCCTGCTCGCCGACGAACTCGGTGTCGACCCGCGCCCGGAGCTGACCGAACTCCAGCAGCGCATCCTGGAGGCCGACGAGGGCCTGGCGTACCGGAACGAGACCGACACCGCGCAGGAACGGACGCCCACCCCCCCCCCCCCCCCCCCCCCCCCCCCCCCCCCCCCCCCCCCCCCCCCCCCCCCCCCCCCCCCCCCCCCCCCCCCCCCCCCCCCCCCCCCCCCCCCCCCCCCCCCCCCCCCCCCCCCCCCCCCCCCCCCCCCCCCCCCCCCCCCCCCCCCCCCCCCCCCCCCCCCCCCCCCCCCTCCAGCAGCGCATCCTGGAGGCCGACGAGGGCCTGGCGTACCGGAA
>NZ_JASKYT010000021.1:0-35725 GCF_041028275.1 Streptomyces sp. PU-14G | reverse complement strand
GCCGACGGGGGCGGCGAGGCCGCGGCTGCGGTGGCCGGGCCGCCCAGACCGGGGCCGGCGGGCGAAGCGGCAGCCGCCGGGCCCATGGAGGGATCGTCGGCGGCGTGTCGGGCAGCGAGGGAGGGTGCACCGAGCGCTGAGGCCCCTCCTGCCGTACCGAGCGCGGCGCAGACGACGAGCGCCGTCGTCAGTGCCCTCCGTCGTGTGTGGCCATCGGCCCGCTCGTTGTCCCGTTGCTGCACACGCCGAGCATGAGGGCTGTGAGGGGCCGTGCAGAAGGCTTCTTGCCAGTAGTCACACGATGGACTGAAATGCTCGCACAGAGAGGACGCCGTGCGGCCGAACTGGCGTGCGCACCAGGGGCGTTGTCACACGTCGCGCGCTTCTCCGGCCCGGCGATCTCGCGCCGCGCGCCTGCCGATGATGCAGGCCGAGCCGTCCTCAGTCGTAGGCCGAGCCGTCTCGGCGCCGCGCGCCTGCCGATGGTGCCGCCGCGGACGACCCCGCCCCGTCCGCACCGGCAACGGAGAGTCCGGTGGGGGAGCGGGACGGGAGGGGTCGGCCCTGGGCGGTGGTCACTGCGCCTTGACGAGCTCCATGTAACGTGCCCAGTCCCAGTACGGCCCGGGGTCGGTGTGGTCGGCTCCCGGCACCTCGTTGTGGCCGATGATGTTCCGGCGGTCCAGCGGAATGCCGTGGCGGCGGCAGATGTCGGCGGTCAGCGCGGCCGACGCTTCGTACAGGGCGTCCGTGAACCAGGTGTCCGGCTCGTCGACCCAGCCCTCGTGTTCGATGCCGATGCTGCGGGTGTTGTACTCCCAGTTGCCCGCGTGCCAGGCCACGTTCTTCTCCCGTACGACCTGGGCCACATGGCCGTCCGCGGAGCGGGCCAAGTAGTGCGGGGAGACGGCCTTGTCCGGGTTCTGGAAGATGGCGAGCGCGTCGTCGTAGTACTCCTGAGTGACGTGGATGACCACGAACTCGATCGGGTACTCCGTCGGCCGGTCGGCGACCGTGTAGTTGGACGAGGAGGCGGGGATCCATTCCGCTTCGGGATAGTCGACACCGGCGGATTCTCTGCTGCGTGCCGCCGCGGCACCACCGGACAGGAGCGAGGCGCCCGCGAGGCCTGCGGCGAGAGCGAGACCGGTGCCGCCGCGCAGCAGGGTACGCCGTGCGGTCTGGCGGGCCGGCGCGTCGGTGTGGTGGTGTGCTGAGTCCATCGTGTCTCCCAGTGGGGGGAAGGGGGAGGGGTGAGAAGTAATGGGTGCACGTGCGTGTGGGGTTGACGCGCGTTGATGATGGCAGTCGCCGGGGAGGCTGCCAAGGGCCGCACAACTGTGCCATTGGACTGACCTCTGGACGGGGGAGTGGCCTCTGGACGAGCCGCGCGCCCGGAGAGGACCTTTCCGGATGCCGCGGGCCCGGACAGGACTGCCCCTGTTACGTCGGTGCTCTTCGCGCGGCATCCCTTTGTGCGGCACCCCTTCGCGCGGCAACCCTTTGTGCGGCTTCCTTTTGTGCGGCACCCCTTCGCCCGCTCACGCCTGGTAGGACAGCGGATCGTCCAGCACCAGGCGGACGGCGGCATAGGCGGCTCCCAGCAGCGGTCCCTCCGCACCCAGCCCGGATACCACCAGCGCGGGCGGAACGCCGGGTGCGGCCGTACGCCCCCGCAACTCCCGCTCCAGCGCGGGCAGAAGCCAGTTCGCCAAAGGGGCCAGCGCACCGCCGAGTACCAGCGCGCGGGGGTCGAGCAGGTTGACCGTCCCGGCGAGCGCGATGCCCAGAGCGGTTCCTGCCTCCTCCAGCGCGTCACGGGTGCGGGTGTCGCCCCCGGCCGCCCGCTCCGACAGGGCCGTGAGTGCGGCGTCGCGAGGACCGTCGGTACGCAGGCCCGCCGCGCGCAGGAGTGCGACCTCTCCCGCGTACTGCTCCAGGCAGCCCCTGCCCCCACAGACACAGCGCGGCCCATCCGGGTGTACGGGAACGTGTCCCAGCTCCCCGGCGAACCCCCGCGTGCCCCGCAGAAGTTCTCCTGAGAGGACGACGGCTGCCCCGATACCGACCTCCGCCGAGACGTGCACGAAGTCGCGGGGGACCCGGCCACTGTCCAGCCAGAGCTCGGCGAGAGCACCGAAGTTGGCCTCGTTGTCCACGATGAGGGGCAGCGCGCGCCCGGCGCTCCCCTCCGCTCGGGCACTGCGGTCGCCCGCCCGGGTGCTGTTCCCCTTCACACGGGTGCTGCCTCCGTCGGCTGGGAGGCCGCGCTCGCCGGCGCTGGCGCTGGCTCCGACTCCGACTCCGACTCCGGCTTCGGCTTCGGCACCGGCACCGGCACCGGCGAGGGCGCCCGCGAGGTCGGTGTCGTGCCAGCCGAGGTTCGGTGCGCGCACCACGGTGGACGTCCCACGCGCGACCAGCCCGGGGACGGCCACCGCGAGGCGGACCGGACGGAGCCCCAGCTCCCGGGCCTGTCGGGCCACCTCGTCCACCAGCGTCCGCAGGCGGGCGAGGACCACCACCGGATCGCTGTTGCGGCCGTCGGACTCCAGGCGTGCGCGGGCGCGCACCTCGCCGCGCGGATCGACCGCGCAGACGGCGAGGTGGTCGACACCGATCTCCGCGCCCAGCCCGCACGGGCCCCTGTCGGTCAGCGCGAGGGCCGTGCCCGGACGCCCTGGGCCTCCGCCCGCCCCGCCGGGCGGAGTGGTGCCCTCTTCGGCCAGCAGGCCGCCGCGCAGCAACTCCTCGACGAGCGTGGAGACGGCCGTGCGGGTGAGCCCCAGACGTGTCGCCAGGGCCGCACGCGAGCACGGCCCCTGCTCGGCCACCGCGTGCAGCACGCGCGACAGATTGCGTCTGCGCATCTCCCGCTGCGGGCTGGCACCTTGACCTGCCATAGGGCCGCATACTCCTTCCGGCGCAAAGGCCTCCCTGCTGCCGCCGTTGCCGTCGTTACCGTGGGTGCAGTCGTCGCAGTCGTCGCAGTCGTCGCACGTGGGCGCCGTGGGGTGAAGTGTGTGCGACGGGCGCAGCGGGTGGGGTCGGTGTGGCTCAGTGCCGCATGCCGAGCAGCGGCCTGGCGCCGTCGAGCGTGTCGGACAGCCGGGTGAGTGCGGCCTCGTCCCGCTCGACCGGCTCATAGGCCGGGCCGTCGGCGGTGTGCCAGCGGCGGGCGACCGCGGCCGGGTCCTCCCCCAACAGCAGCCCCGCGGCCTGCGCCGCCGCCCCCAGTGCCACCAACTCCTCGGCCCGCGGCACCTGGACCGCTCGACCGGACAGCCGCCGTACCGTCTCGCGCCAGGCGACGCCTTTGGCGCCGCCGCCGATCAGCAGCAGGGGAGCGTCGTCGGCCTCGTCCCCCGCCTGGCCCAGCACCAGATCGAGCGCGCGCAGCAGTGCGAAGACCGCGCCGTCGTAGGCGGCCTGGAGTACCTGGCCGCCGGTGGTGGCCTGCTGGAGCCCGGTCAGCAGCCCGGTGGCGTACGGCAGGTCGGGCGTGCGCTCCCCGTCGAGAAAGGGGAGTGCGGTGACGAGACCGCCCGCTTCGACGTCCTCGCGGTCGCGGGAGAGCAGCGCGGCCAAACGGTCGACGGCCAGGGTGCAGTTGAGGGTGCACGCCAGTGGCAGCCAGTCGCTGCCTGCGTCGGCGAATCCGGCTACCGTCCCGCTGGGGTCGGCGGGGCGGCGGTGCGAGACCGCGTAGACGGTTCCCGAGGTTCCCAGGCTGAGCACCGGCTGTCCCGGCAGCAGTCCGAGGCCGAGTGCCGCCGCCATGTTGTCGCCCGTGCCCGTGGCCACCAGGGTGCCGGGGGTCAGAAGACCGCCGTCCGTCTTGGCCACCGTGCCCGCGGCCTCACCCGCTTGGTGCACGGGCGGCAGGAGCGAGTGGTCCAGAGCGGCCAGGCTCAGGATCTCCTCGTCGTACGACTCGCTCTGCGAGGACCACCAGCCGGTGCCCGAGGCGTCGCCCCGGTCCGTGCCCGCCTGCCCCGTCAACCGTTCGGTGAGGAAGTCGTGCGGCAGGCGTACGGCCGCCGTCTTCTGCGCGGCCTCGGGTTCGTTCTCGCGCAGCCAGGCCCACTTGGTGACGGTGAAGGCCGGAGCGGGCACGCTGCCGACCCGCCGGGCCCACGCCTGCGGGCCGCCGAGGTCGGCCAGCAGACGGTCGCGCTGCGGCGCGGAGCGTACGTCGTTCCACAGCAGCGCCGGGCGTACCGGGCGCCCGTCGGTGTCCAGGGTCACCAGGCCGTGCTGCTGGCCCGCGACCGAGACGGCGGCAGCCTCGCCGGCGACCCTCCCGCACTGTCCCAGCGCGGTGCTCAGCGCCCGCCACCATTCCTCGGGGTCCGATTCCCGGCGGTCGCCGGGAGAGACCGTATGCGGTGCCTGGCCCCTGGCGACGACCTCGCCGGTGGCGGCGTCCACCACCAGGACCTTGGTGGACTGGGTCGAGCTGTCGACCCCGATGACGAGCGGCCCTTCCGGTGCGGTCATGGGCTGCCGATCCCTTCCCTCGCTGCCGGTGCTGTGCGCATACTAATTTGTCAGCAGCCATGACGAATAGCCGTGCGCGGCGCCGCGCACGCCCACCGCACCCGCAACAGCCGTCACGGAACGCCGCTTTCGCCGGGCAGTGCGCGCCGTGGACGGGGAGCGGGCGGACGCACGGTGTGCAAGGGCCTGGTAAGGCGCGGGAGAGGACAGCAGATGAGCTACGAGCCCGTACCCGAGGACAAGTTCAGCTTCGGCCTGTGGACGGTGGGCTGGCAGGGCCGCGACCCGTTCGGTGACGCCACCCGCGCGCCGCTCGACCCGGTCGAGGCGGTGCACCGCCTCGCCGGACTCGGCGCGCACGGCGTGACCTTCCACGACGACGACCTCATCCCCTTCGAGGCGACCGAGACCGAGCGTGACGCGCACGTCAAGCGGTTCCGGCAGGCACTCGACACGACGGGCATGACCGTGCCCATGGCGACGACCAACCTGTTCACCCACCCGGTCTTCAAGGACGGCGCCTTCACCGCGAACGACCGCGACGTGCGGCGCTACGCCCTGCGCAAGACCATGCGCAACATCGACCTGGCGGCGGAACTCGGCGCGAGCACCTACGTCGCCTGGGGCGGCAGGGAGGGCGCCGAGTCGGGGGCGGCCAAGGACATCAGGGCCGCCCTCGACCGGATGAAGGAAGCCTTCGACCTGCTGGCCCAGTACGTCACCGAGCAGGGCTACGGCCTCCGCTTCGCGATCGAACCGAAGCCCAACGAGCCGCGCGGTGACATCCTGCTGCCCACGGTCGGCCACGCGCTCGCCTTCATCGAACGGCTGGAGCGTCCCGAGCTCTTCGGTGTCAACCCGGAGGTCGGACACGAACAGATGGCGGGGCTCAACTACCCGCACGCCATCGCGCAGGCCATGTGGGCGGGCAAGCTCTTCCACCTCGACCTCAACGGCCAGTCCGGCATCAAGTACGACCAGGACCTGCGCTTCGGCGCCGGCGATCTGCGTGCCGCCTTCTGGCTCGTGGACCTGCTGGAGCGCGGCGGGTACGAGGGGCCGCGGCACTTCGACTTCAAACCGCCGCGCACCGAGGACACCGCCGGCGTGTGGGCCTCGGCCGCGGGCTGCATGCGCAACTACCTCATCCTGCGCGAGCGTGCCGCGGCGTTCCGTGCCGACCCTGCGGTTCAGGAGGCGCTGCGCGACTCCAGGCTGGACGAGCTGTCCCGGCCCACGCTCGAACCCGGCGAGACGGCCGGTGCGCTGCTGGCGGACCGTACCGCCTTCGAGGACTTCGACGTGGCCGAAGCGGCAGGTCGCGGCATGGCCTTCGAACACCTCGACCAACTCGCCATGGACCACCTGCTGGGCGTCTGACCACCCGGCACTGCTTATCCGGGAAGCCGGTCTTCTCCTCCGGTGCAGAGCGCCCCGTCTCACCGGGAGCCGCCCGGCCAAAGCCGCCTCCCTGGGGCTCCAACCCCGCCTGGAGTGCTGCTGTGCCAGGCGGGGGACGGCCGTTTCCCGTCAGCCGTGACTCGTCGGGACCGCTGCCGCGTACGCCCACGGGCGGACGCGGCAGCGTGCGTTTCGCCTCGGGCGCGCCGGCTCGGACTTCGCCTCTCGGCACGTCGGCTTGGACGTTTCCCCTCGGGCACGTCGGCTCGGGCGGTTCCGCCCGGGCCTCAGCGCCGGGCTGCGGCCTCCTGCGCGGTCACGGCCTCGGGCAGACCGAACACCGGGAAGAGCCCGTCGCCGAAGAAAGCACCCACATGGGCGACCTGCCCGTCCCGCAGGGTGAGCACCTGGAGGTGGAACGGCCGGTAGACACCGTCCTCGTGCAGGCTGTAGAGGCCGAAAGCGGGCTGGCCGTTCGCCTGGGTCGGCAGCATGAGGCCCGCGTCGCGTGCGATCGGGCACTGCGCGCCGATGAGCCGGACGATGGTCTCCCGGCCGCGGAACCACTGCGCGAAGGGAGGCATCTCCCAGACGGCGTCCTCCTTGAACAGATCGACGATGGCGGTCACGTCGGAGCGTTCGAAAGCCGCCGCGTAGCGGTCCAGGAGCTCACGTGAGGCCGGGTCGGTGGGTTCGGACAGCTCGTCCTCGACGGGAGCGGCCTGCTCGAGGTGGGCGCGGGCCCGCTGCAGCGCGCTGTTCACGCTCGCCGTCGTGGTGTCGAGCAGCTCGGCGACCTCGGCGGCCCGCCACTTGAGGACGTCCCGCAGCAGCAGGACGGCGCGCTGCCTGGCCGGAAGATGCTGGAGGGCGGCGACCAACGCCAGTCGCATGGTGGAGCGGTGCACCACGACAGAGGCCGGGTCGGTGGGGCCCGAGGAGCCCGTGAACATCGCGTCCGGGATCGGCTCCAGCCAGGGCACTTCCGGCGCCTCGGTCACCGGCCGCTCCGGATCGTCGGTGGGCGCGCCGAGGCCGGAGGGCATCGGACGCCGTCCTCGCTGCTCGATCGCCGTCAAACAGGCGTTCGTGGCGATGCGGTAGAGCCAGGTGCGCAGCGAGGACCTCCCCTCGAAGCGGTCGCCCGCCCGCCAGGCACGCAGGTAGGTGTCCTGCACCAGATCCTCGGCGTCGTGCACCGAGCCCAGCATGCGGTAGCAGTGCGCCAGCAGCTCGGTGCGGTACGGCCTCGCCTGTTCCAGCAGTTCTTCGGCGCTGCCGGGCGGCCGGTCTGCGGGTGCTTCCGCCGTGCGGGGGCTGTCTGCCATCTTCCATGCCTTTCTCTGCTCCGGTCGCCCGAGGACACCGGTGAACACGCGAAGTCGGTGTGGCTCACGAATGTAGAGGGAGGGTCTGACAGCCTGCCCTCCGAGAAGCAGCGGACGGAGGCATTCCCCGCGATGGCGGCAGGGCATTTCACGCCAACACGATGGCGGCAGGGCGCTTCGTGTCCACGCGAGGGTGGCAGCGTGCCCCGCCAACGCGACGGCGGCCGGGCGCTCCGCGTCAAGGCGACTCGCCGGGGCTCTCCTTCGGGCCCGCGGGCCGGCTCGTGCGCGGCGACGGCTGCTGAGGGGAGGGCTCCGCCTCGTGCTCCAGTACGTCCGCCGCTGCGGGGTCGAGAACCCGGGCGAGGAAGGCGCGGGTGCGCGCGTGCCTCGGATCGGTCACAACCTGCTCTGGAGGGCCCTCCTCGACGACGACACCGCCGTCCATGAAGATCACCCGGTCGGCGACCTCACGGGCGAAGCTCATCTCGTGGGTGACGACCAGCATCGTCATGCCCTCGTCGGCCAGCCCGCGCATCACCGCCAGTACGTCTCCGACCAGTTCGGGGTCCAGAGCGGAGGTGGGCTCGTCGAACAGCATCAGTTCAGGCCCCATGGACAGCGCTCGGGCTATGGCCACCCGCTGCTGCTGGCCGCCGGACAGCTGTGCAGGGTAGCTGTCCTCCTTCTCGGCCAGCCCGACGCGGCGCAGGTTGCGCCGGGCCACCTCCTCGGCCTCCGGCCTGGAGCGGCCCAGTACGCGCCGCTGCGCGATCGTCAGGTTGCCCAGCGCGGACAGGTGCGGAAAGAGGTTGAACGCCTGGAAGACCATGCCGATGCGGCGCCGTACCCGGTCGATGTCGACATCCGGGTCGGTGACCTCCACGCCCGCCACCCGCACCGTGCCCGAGGTGGGCTCCTCCAGGAGGTTCACACAGCGCAGCAGGGTCGACTTGCCCGACCCTGACGGCCCGATGACGCAGACCACCTCTCCGCGACGTACGGTGATGTCGATGCCCCGCAGCACTTCGAGTGCCCCGAAGCTCTTGTGCAGCGCCTTGATCTCGATGGCCGCTGCGCCGTCCTGGTCCGTTCCGTCCGTCCTGCCCGCCTCGGTCATGGCGGTCACCTCGCTCTCGCCGTACGGGCCTCCAGGCGCCGCACCAGGTGGCCCAGGGGCAGCGTGATGGCCAGATAGAACAGCCCCGCTATGAGGATCGGCGTGAGACTGCGGTTCTGGTTGAGGGCGTCCCGCCCGAACTTGGCCAACTCGTACTGGTCCATCGACAGGCCCAGCAGATAGACCAAGGAGGAGTCCTTGGTGAGCAGGATGAGCTCGTTGGCCAGCGGCGGCAGCACGATGCGGAACGCCTGCGGGATGATGATGGAGACCATCGCGCGGGCCGGTGACATGCCCAGGGAGCGTGCCGCCTCGGTCTGCCCCTTGGGGACGGCCGTGATTCCCGCCCTGATCGTCTCCGCCATGTAGGCGGCGCCCACCAGCCCGAGGGCGAGCATGACCGTCACGTACTGGTTGATGGACACCTCGAACGCCAGCGGCACACCGAACCCGAGCGCGATGAACACGAGCAGCGCGGGCACGCCCCGGAAGAACTCGATGTAGGCGACCGCCAGCCAGCGGTACGGCAGCACCCGCGACAGCCGCATGAGCGCGAGCAGCAGCCCGAGCGCCAGGCCGAAGCCGAAACCGAGCACCGTGTAGACGACCGTATTGACCAGGGCTGTCGTCACCACGTCGGGGAACTGCTTCTTGGCGACCTCGACGTCGAAGAAGGCGCGGCGCAACTCGCCCCAGTCCGCCGCCAACACCACGACGAGCAGGACGAGGACGAGAACGCCGTACTGGGCGGTGCGGATCGCGCGGGTGCGGTTGCGGCGGCTCACTCGGCGGGCTCCTTGCCGAACCACTTCTTGTAGATCTTGTCGTAGCGCCCGTCGGCCTTGGCCTTCTTGAGCGTCTTGTCGATCTGTTTGCGCAGCGCGTTGTTGCCGGTGCGGACGCCGATGCCGTACTGCTCGCCGGTGTCGAACTCGGTGGTGACCTCGGTGTCCGGGTTCTTCTTCGCGTAGTCGTAGAGCACACCGTTGTCGTTGATGCCGGCGTCGACCTTGCCTGTCTTGACGGCGGTCAGGAGTAGACCGAGGTCTTCGAACTGGACCGTCTTCGCGCCGTCGGCGTGCTTCTTGGCGTACTCCTCGCCGGTGGTGGACTGCTGGACGCCCAGCTTCTTGCCTTCGAGGTCGGCGAGGGAGTCGTACTTCTCGCCCTTCTTGACCAGCAGAGCCTGTGTCGCCTCGAAGTAGGGGCGCGAGAAGTCGAGGTTCTTCTCGCGTACGGGCGTGATGGTCATGCCCGCCGCGGCCAGATCGCACTTGCTCGCGTTCAGGTCCTCGCCGGTCTGGATGCCCTCGAAGGGCGTGTCCACGATCTCCTGCTCGACCCCGAGCTCCTCGGCGACCAGGTCGACGAGGTCGACATCGAACCCGACGACCTCCTTGCCCTTCTTGTACTGGAACGGCATGTAGGGGAGGTGTGTGCACGTGGTGAGCTTGTCCGAGTGGACGAGTTCCACCTCGTCCCCGCTGCTCGAGGTGGTCTTCGTGCTGGTGCAGGCGGTGACCGCCGCGAGCACGGCGGCTGTCAGTGCCGCTGTCAGGGATATCCGGGACATCCCGCTGCGTTGCTTACGCGCGGATCGTGCGGACACAGCGCCTCCACGAGGGACAGGTCGGCAATAGAGCCCGATCATGGCCGGTAAGTGCCGTGCATCCTGCCATCGCTCACGGGCTGTGTCAGCGGTGCGTGCCGTGCGGGAACGTGCCGCAGGGGAAAGCGGCCGGGCGCCGTGAGGTCAGCTCTGTGTCCTGTGACATTCCAGTTCGGCCCAGACCGCGTGTCCGGTCACCATGTCGGAGCCGCCCGCCTGGGCCTTGCGTATTCCCCAGTCGTCGGCGAGCACGCTCACCAGCAGCAGACCCCTTCCGCTCTCGCCCTCGTCGTCCCCTGGCCGGGGAACGACCGCGCGCTCGACGCGCGCCGCCGAGCCGGCTCCGCCTTCGTCCGTGACCTCGAGGCGTAGGCGCACTCCGATCACCCACAGCTCGCAGCTGACCTTCTCGCTGTCCGTGTGGCGCACCGCGTTGGTGAACAGCTCTGACATCAGCAGCTGGGCGTCGGCACTCGATTCGTCGTCGACGTACCACTCCCGCAGTCTCTCCAGGACACGGGCGCGGGCGACGGCGACGGAGGTGTCCCGCGCCGGCAGGTGGAACGCGTCGCGCAGCGGACGGGTCGTCGGCAAGCCGTTCGGCCGGTGGTTTAAGGGCAGGGCGTCATGGGGGGCAGCCACGGCTCCACTATGCGGTTCGTCACTCGCGTATGGCAAGGATCAATCTGTTAATTGCAGAAGTGCGGATGACAGGGTGTGCATGCGGGCGGGCACATGCCAAACTTCCTCGTGACGACGTCAGTTGGAGGGGAGCGGCTGTGGCGGACTCACGGACGGGCGGCGGAGCGCCCACCGTGCTGCGTGTGGTGCTGGGCAAGAGGCTGCAGCACCTGCGGGAGCGCGCGGGAGTGACCTTCGAGCAGGCCGGAAGAGCCCTCGACGTCACCCACGCCACCATCCGCCGGATGGAGAAGGCCGAGGTCGGCCTCAAAGTCCCCTACGTGGAGAAACTGCTGCGCACCTACGGGGTGACCGAGCAGGAGGAGATAGACGGCTTCGTCTCGCTCGCCCGCGAGGCCAACCAGCCCGGCTGGTGGCACCGCTACCGCGACGTGCTGCCCGAGTGGTTCAGCGTCTTCGTGAGCCTGGAGAGCGAGTCCGAGGTCATCCGCTCCTACGAGCCGCACTACGTCCCCGGCCTCCTGCAGACCGAAAGCTACGCCCGAGCCGTCCTGCGCGCCGGTATGCCGCACGCTCCGGAAGGCGAGATCAAGCGCGGTGTGGCACTGCGCATGGAGCGCCAGACGGTTCTGACCCGCCAGACGGACCCGCCGCTGCTGTGGAGTGTGATCGACGAGACGGTCCTGCGGCGCCCCCTCGGGGGGCCCGAGGTGATGCGCGAACAGATCGACCACCTTCTCAGAGCCATCGAAAGGCCGAACGTCGCGCTGCAGATCATGCCCTTCAGCGCGGGCCCGCACCCGGCCATGTACGGCCCCTTCCACCTTTTCCGGTTCCCCCTCGACGAGCTGCCCGACATGGTGTGTGCCGAGAGCCTGGTAGGCGCTGTCTACTTCGACCAGCGGGACGACGTCAGCATGTTCCTCGAGGCCGTGGACCGGATGAGTGCCCAGGCCGTGCCGGTGGCGCGGACCCGGGCGGTCCTGAGTGCCCTGCGCAAGGAGATCTGAACCATGGGTCGTATCTACAACGGGATGCCCGCGGCACACCTCGGCAGCGAGGGCTGGCGCAAGCCCTGGAGCGGGGGGAACGGAGGCAGCTGTGTGGAAGCGCTGGAGCTCGCGGACGGGCGGGTGGCGCTGCGCCAGTCCACCGATCCCGACGGTCCCGCGCTCATCTGCAGTCGCAGTGACATCTCCGGGTTCATCCAGGCGGCGAAGGCGGGGGAAGCCGACTTCCTGGTGGCCTGACCTCCGGCCCTCCGCGAGAGACCGAGACCGACGGCGACGACGAGCCCTCGCGACCGGGACCCCGCCAGCGGCCGAGGCCCGCGCGACGAGGGGGAGGAAGAGCGTGCCGGAGTCAGAGTCCAGCCCGGAGCTGATAGACACCAGCGGGCCGCAGCCGGCCCGCGACGAGGGAAGTACGCACTCGCATGGGAACGGAAGCCCGTACGGAAGCGAAAACCCGCACAGAGGCGGAAGCCCGCACGGAAGAAGCGGAAGCCCGCACGGAAGCGGAACTCAGCGAAGAAGCACGAGTCAGCGGAACAGAGCGAGACGGAGAAGAGCGTGTCCGACGCCGGATTCAGCCCGGAGCTGATAGACACCACCACCCCGCATCCGGCCCGGATGTACGACTACTACCTGGGGGGCAAGGACAACTACGAGGCCGACCAGCGCGCGGCCCAGCGCGTGCTGGACGCCCTCCCGGGGATCCGGGAGACCGCACGGGGCAACCGCGACTTCATGCACCGAGCTGTCCGCACCGTCGTGGCCGAGCACGGCATCCGGCAGATCATCGATGTCGGTACCGGCATCCCGACCTCACCGAACACCCATGAGATCGCCCGCGACGTCCGTCCCGACGTGCGGGTGGTCTACGCGGACAACGACCCGATCGTCGCGACCTACGCCGACGCGAAGCTGACGCACTCCGGCGACGCCGGTTTCGTGCTGGCGGACATCCGCGACCCCAAGGGCATCCTGGACCATCCCGTCACCCGGCAGCTCATCGACTTCGAGCAGCCTGTCGCGCTGATGCTCCTCGCCGTCCTGCACTTCCTCAGGGACGACGAGGACCCCGCCGGCATCGTCGCGTCGCTGACCGAGTCGCTGCCCGCGGGCAGCGCTCTGATCCTGAGCCACGGCTCTCCGGACTTCGGAGGCGGCTCGGCCGTCAACAAGGCCACCGGCGTGTACAACAGCGAGTCCACGGTCAGCGCCCGCATCCGCAGCTACGAGGAAGTGCTGCCCTTCTTCGCGGGGTTCGACCTGCTCGACCCCGGCCTGGTACAGGTGCCGCTGTGGCGCCCGGACGGTGCGTTGCCGGGCGCCGACGCGCTGCCCCGGTACATGGCCTACGCGGGTGTCGGCGTCAAGTGAGAGCCGCCGAAGCGGCTCTCGTCAGCTCTCTCCCGTCGCGGTCACCTCACAGAAGGTGAAGGAGAAGCGAGCGGGTGCCACCGTCAGCTGATGTTGGGCGAGTACTCCCGGCCCGCACGACTGGGACCCGATGCCGTGCATACCGTGGTCGAGGTTGACCCATACGGTCTGGCCGGGGACCAGGTCCGTGGTGTGCTGTGCGGCGTCCAGGTGCTCGCTCGTCCAGCGGCGCGCTGTGAACCAGCACGTCCCGCCGTCCGCCTCGACGCGCAGGCCCCCTCCCGCGGGCCCGCGCCTGAGTTCGACCCAACGGACGTAGGGACGCGCACCGTTCTCCTGCGGGCGTACGTAGGGCGTCTGCAGCCCGTCCACGGTGCTGTTCCACCGGCCGATACGGGCGGCAGCCGACGTGTCCGGGTAGCCCTCACCCGGGCCGCCACCGAACCAGGTCGCGCTGCCGTAGGCGGCCGGCAGCCCCAGGCGCACGCCCAGCCGGGGCAGCGGGCAGTCCCACGTGCCCTCCGGCGTGACCGTCACCGTGAGCCGCAACCGGTCGAGCGTGCCCGTCCAGCGGTAGACGGTGCGCAGACCCAGCGAGGAGGCCGCGGGGGCGACCCGTGAGCGGACGACGAGAGCGTCCTGGGTGAGCTCCACGGCCTCGGTGCGGTGCCGCATGCGATGCAGGCCGTGCCGGCGCCACAGCGGTCCCGCGCCAGGCTCTGCCTGGAAGGTGGCCCCGTCGTCGTTGTCCGTGGTCGCCCGCCACACGTCCAGCCGCGGGCCGGTCAGCGGGATGCCGCCCAGGCGCAGCAGCGCGCCGCTGTCGGAGGCGAAGACTCCCGGCCCCTGCCGGATGCGTCCGGCAGGCGGCGCCTGCGTCTGCGGGTCTTCGGACTCCTCGAGCCGACGGGGCACCGCGGGAACCGAGGGGACGGTGTCGGCCGTGGGCCTGCGCGGCGCGGCGGCGGGCAGCTGTCCCCAGGCGACGGGATGGCCGCGTGGCGCCCAGGTGGTCTCGTGGGCCAGGACGGCACGCACGGTCCACCAGGCCTCGCCCGCCCGCCCGGTTTCCGGGGCGGCGGGGAGCGGGAGCTCCGTCGACTCCCCGGGGAGGATGGGTGCTTCGGGGTGCGGCAGCATGCCTCCGCTGATCTGCTCCCCTTCGATCTCGTAGCTCCACGCGAAAGCGAGGTGGGCGAGGTCGGAGAAGTCGTACAAGTTCGTGATCAGCACGTTCCCCGGCGCCGACCCGCCGCGGATCCGTACGGGTTCGATGACCTTCTTGTACTCGACCAGCCCCGGCGACGGCGTCCGGTCGGGGAAGACCAGGCCGTCACAGACGAAGTTGCGGTCGTGCACCTGCTCGCCGAAGTCGCCTCCGTAGGCGAAGCAGGATCGGCCGTCCGCGGTGCGATGGGCGAGTCCGTGGTCGATCCACTCCCACACGAACCCGCCCTGGCAGCGTTCGTAGGTCTCGAAGAGGCGCTGGTACTCGCTCAGTCCGCCCGGCCCGTTCCCCATGGCGTGCGCGTACTCGCACAGGAGGAACGGAAGAGTGTCACGACGAGCGTCCTGCTGTGCTGAGCCCGTGGACGGCGTCTCGCCCCGCCCGGCGAGCTCGACCTCCGCGTGGGAGGCGTACATCCGGGAGTGGAAGTCGCTGTCGGGATAGGCGTGGTCTCCCTCGTAGTGCAGTGGGCGAGAGGGATCCCGTTGCCGGATCCAGCGGGCCATCGCCGTCAGCCCGGAGCCGCCCGAGCACTCGTTGCCCAGGGACCAGACGACGACGGAGGGGTGATTCTTGTCCCGTTCCACCATCCTGGCCGCCCTGTCGAGCAGGGCGGGTGTCCACCGTTCGTCGTCGACCGGGTTGCGCACGTCGGACAGGGCGAGGAAACCGTGCGTCTCCAGGTCGCACTCGTCCACCACCCACATGCCCAGTTCGTCGCACAGGTCGAGGAAGGCGGGGTGCGGAGGGTAGTGACTGGTGCGGACGGCGTTGATGTTGTGCTGTTTCATCAGCTCCAGGTCGTGCCGTGCCGTCTCCAGGTCGACGGCGCGGCCGGTCCCAGGGTGGAACTCGTGCCGGTTGACGCCGCGCAGCAGGACTCTGCGGCCGTTGACCTTGAAGAGTCCGTCCTCGACGGTGACGGTACGAAAGCCGACCCGCAGGGCGATCCGTTCCTCACCGACGGCGAGTTCGGCGTCGTAGAGGCGCGGTGTCTCGGCCGTCCACGGCTCGACCTGCGCGCTCCCGCTCTGGCCCGAACGCAGGTCCAGGCCGAGCTCCGGCACGGTGACCCTTCCGGGCGGGTCGGACACCACGCGCAGGGTGCCGCGCCCTGTGGTGTGGTCGTAGTCCGCGTGCACAGCGTGGTCCACCAGGCCGCCGCTCGGCCGGTGCACCAGGCTCACGTCGCGGAAGATGCCGGGCAGCCACCACATGTCCTGGTCCTCCAGGTAACTTCCCGCGGACCACTGGTGCACCCGCACGGCCAGGAGGTTGTTTCCCGGCCGCAGCACGTGTCCGACGGCGAACTCGTGCGGCAGCCGAGAACCCTGGAAGCTGCCGAGTTCGTGCCCGTTCAGCCACACTCGCGCACAGGATTCCACGCCCTCGAAGCGCAGCAGAGTCTCTCCGGTGGCGCGCGCGGCTTCCTCCCTTGTGCCGTCGCTGTGCAGGGACGGCAGCGGCCACCCGTCGGGCAGGGCGAAGAGGTGCCGGTGGTCGCCGGTGGGGTTCTCGTCGGGTACGTGCGGCGGGTCGACGGGGAAGGGATAGCGCACGTTCGTGTACGCCGGTGAGCCGTGCCCGTGCAGCACCCAGTGGGAGGGCACGGGCAGCTCGCTCCACCCGGTGTCGTCGTAGTCGGGGGCGGCGAATGCTCCGGTGTGCTGCACAGCGGTGGGGGAGAGGCGGAACTTCCACTTCCCTCCCGACAGCGTCATCCTGCGCGCGGTGGAATCGGGCACCCACGCGCGCGGTGGCAGACAGCCGGTCGAAGGGGAGACGTCTTCGTAGTAGGGCACGGGCGGAGGGACGGACGAACAGTGCGGACCGGACGACCAGGAAGTGCTCATGCGTCTCCTCGGTTTGCGATGGACTCTGTTCTTTCTCTCCCACCCGGCACGGTCGCGGCATGCCTGTCGGGTTATCAGATCGCCTAGGGTGAGTGCCGCATGACAGAGTGGCGTGTCATGACGATGCCGCCACCACCTAGTCAGCCGCCGTCGGGCGGCCCGCCGCCTCCCGCGCAGCCACCGTCCGGTTTCGGGCCGCCCGGATCCGGCGGGTTCGGACCGCCTGTCCCCGGTGGCTGGCCACCTCCTCCGCCTCCGGGGCGCAACAAGGGGCGGGCCATTGCCGCGATCGTCGCGGCGGCCGTCGTCGCGCTCGCGCTCATCACGGCGTCCGTCGTCTACCTGACAGGCGGCGACTCGGACAAGGGAAAGACGGCCGACGGCAAACCCTCTGCTTCGCAGTCGCCTTCGGTCCCGGAGGAAGAGCCGCAGGACCCGACCGAGAGCCCGGACGACGGAGACGCAACGGACTTCCCGACCCCGGGTGAAGATGACGATCCTCCGTCCGAGGAGCCGGACGAAGGGGCCAGCGACGTGCCGCTTCCGTCCTTCCTGCTTCAGGAAGGCGACTGCTACGACCGCTCGAAGGAGCGTGAAGGCGCGGTCGAGACCAGGGAATGCGACAGCCCGCACGACGCGGAGGTCGTCAGCCGAAAGAAGATCACCGGTGACTACGGCACCGATGACGCGGTGCGGCAGAAAGCCGATTCGCTGTGCCGTTCCTCCCTCCGGGACAAGGCGGCCAAGCAGCCGGGCGGCACCGTGGGCGGCACGCTCATCTCGTATCCGAAGGCGAAGAACGTGGGCAACGGATTCGACTACGTGACCTGCAGTCTGACGGCGGGCAAGGACCAGAAACTCAACAAGCCGCTGGCGTGAGGGGGCGCGGTCGCGCGCCCCCTCGCGCACCAACACAACTGCTGCGCACTGCAGTTGGGGATCCGTGCGTGGCATGGACGCGTCTGGCGCTGGGTAAAACCGCTGCGTCTGATGTGACAGCTGTTCCTTCCGTGCCATCCATGAGAGGTCCCATGAAGCTGCGCAGATGGGCGTCCACGGCCACCGCCGTCGCCGTCTTCCTAGGATTGTCGTCCCTCACCGGTGCGGCCTCCGCATCGGCCGAGAGCGCCGCCACCGGTTACGTGGCCCTCGGTGACTCCTACTCCGCAGGAGTGGGCGCCGGGGACTACGACGGGAGCGACTGCAAACGGAGCGCCAACGCCTACCCCCAACTCTGGCGCACCGCCAACTCCCCCTCCTCCTTCGACTTCACCGCCTGCTCGGGCGCGGTCACCGATGACGTGCTCGCCGGTCAGCTCGGCCCCCTCAACGCCTCCACCGGCCTGGTGAGCATCAGCATCGGCGGCAACGACGCGGGCTTCGGCGACACCATGACCACCTGCGTCACCCAGGGCGAGAGCGCCTGCCTGGACCGCGTGCAGCAGGCCCGCGACTACATCGCCACCACGCTCCCCGGCAAGCTCGACGCCGTCTACGACGCCATCAGCGACAAGGCCCCTTCGGCCAAGGTCGTGGTGCTGGGCTACCCGCACATGTACAAGCTCGACGGCGAGTGCAGCGTGGGCATCAGCGAGAAGTCCCGTGCGGCCGTCAACGCGGCGTCCGACGACCTGAACGACGTCACCGCCAAGCGCGCCGCCGACCACGGCTACAGCTTCGGTGATGTGCGGCCCGCCTTCGCCGGTCACGAGATCTGCTCGGGCGACGAGTGGCTGCACAGCGTCACGCTGCCCGTGGACGAGTCCTACCACCCCACAGCGGCCGGGCAGTCCGGCGGATACCTCCCGGTGCTGGAAGGGCTGGCCTGAGACACCCCCCAACGTGTGTGCCGCCGTCTCGCAACGACGAGGCGGCGGCACACACGTGTTCAGCTCCCGTCCGCGGCCGCTTCCCCGTCCTCCGCCAGCGCTGTCGTCAGCGCTTCGGCCGGATTCCGTTCCGGCCCCCCGACGGGCCACCACCGCCCCTGCCGCCTGCGGTACGGCCACCACCGGCCGTCCGGTCCGAGACGCAGCTGCGCGTCCGTCCCCTCGGCGCTCCAGCGCGTCCCTGTGCCCCGCAGCGCGCAGGGCGATTCGCCCTCGGCCACAGCGGCGTCCAGTTGCTGCTGCGCGCGCCTGAGCACCCCGGTCGCGGGAGACCACTCCTCGTCCAGGACGGCCAAGGCCTCCGCGCCCCCGAACGACCAGGCCGCCGCGGCTCTCGCCAGCCCTTCCTCGCTGCGCCCGCACCCCGTGGCGAGGCGGGCGGTGATCTCATGGCCGGGGCGGGACGCTGCCAGCCGTGCGGCGTCCTGCCACTGCGTGAGCGGACGCGGAAGCGGGCTGTCGGCGTGCCCCGGGGACCGGGCCTCCGTGAGCATCCGGCGGGCTCTCGCGCCGGCGTCCGAGACGAGGAAGCCGAGCGCGTCCAGATCCAGCCCCGGCGCGTCGGAAGAGGCGCCCGTCAGGACGGCGACCCGTCCGGGCTCGGGCACCGGCGCGGGCCCGGTCGGCAGCGGCGGCAGTACGGCTCCGAGGGCGAACGCCTCAGCAGCGTCGACCCCTTCGAGCGCGGCTCCAGCTGCATCCGTTTCCGCCTCCTTCGACGTCACCGCGGCCCGGGTGGAACTGCGTGTCTGCAGGGCGTCCACCAGCTCCCGCTCTCCCCTCCCGCGCAGCAACAGCAGGGCGAACGGATCCTCGTCCAGCAGGCGCGCCATCTGGTAGCTGAGCGCCGCGGTGTGCGGACAGTGGTCCCAGGCCTCGCAGGTGCACTCCGGGTCCAGGTCACCGATGCCGGGCAGTAGTTCGAGCCCCGCGTCGGCGGCGTCCTCCACCAGCCGGGGAGGCATGTCCCGGTCCAGCAGAGCGGCGATGTGCCCCGCCTGTTCGACGATCACGTCCAACAGGCGGTCCCATTCGGACTCGTCCAGCTCGCGCAACAGGACGTCCGCCCGGCACGGTGCCCGGTCGGCGCCGCGTACCACCGCTGTGATGCGGCCCGGGCGCACCGAGACGGCGCCCACCGCCCCCTCCCGGGCGAGCCGGCGGCCCCTTTTGAGCTGTTGACCGTCCAGGGCGGTGTCCTCCAGCGCCTTCAGCCAGGTCTGTCCCCACCACGTGCGGGCGAAACCACGTCCCTGGGCGGGCGGCAGCGGAGAGAAGACGCGCTCCCTCCCCGCGGCACGGCCGTCTTCGTCGCCGGAGCCGCGCCCGCGGGCGGGTTCGTCCTCCTCGTGCCCGAAGCCGTCGGTGTACCCGAAACCGTCGGTGTACCCGAAACCGACGGACAGGTCTTCCCCGGACACGCGCTCCTCCTCCGGCTCACGGTCGTACGTGTTCAACGCTCCCCTTTCGCAGCTCCACCAGGTCGGCGAGCTCGGCGTCGGTCAGCTCGGTCAACGCGGCCTCTCCCGAACCGAGCACCGCGTCGGCCAGCGCCTGCTTGCGGCGCAGCATCTCGGCGATGCGGTCCTCGATGGTGCCTTCGGTGACGAGCCGGTGGACCTGCACGGGCTGGGTCTGGCCGATGCGATAGGCGCGGTCGGTCGCCTGCGCCTCGACCGCGGGGTTCCACCAGCGGTCGTAGTGGATGACATGGCTGGCCCGGGTCAGATTGAGCCCCGTTCCCGCGGCCTTCAGCGAGAGCAGGAAAACCGGTGCGGCGCCGTCCTGGAAGCGGCGCACCATCTCCTCGCGCCGCGCCACGGGCGTGCCACCGTGCAGACACTGGGTGGCCACCCCGCGGGCGGCCAGATGGCGCTCCAGCAGGCGGGCCATGTGTACGTACTGCGTGAAGACCAGCACGCTCGCCTCCTCCGCGAGCAGCGTATCGAGCAGTTCGTCCAGCAGTTCCAGTTTTCCCGAGCGACCCGGCAGCCCGCCTTCCTCTTCCTTGAGATACTGCACAGGGTGGTTGCAGATCTGTTTGAGCGAGGTCAGCAGTTTGACCACGAGCCCGCGCCGCTCGAAGCCGTCTGTGCCGCGCAAGGCCTCAAGGCTCTCCCGGACCACGGCTTCGTACAGTCCGGCCTGTTCGGTGGTCAGCGCGACCGCCCGGTCGGTCTCCGTCTTGGCGGGTAGCTCCGGAGCGATGCCCGGGTCGGTCTTGTGGCGGCGCAGCAGGAAAGGCCTCACGAGCCGTGCCAGACGTTCGGCCGCCACCGGATCCCCCTCCTCGGCGGCGTCCGCGTAGCGCCTGCGGAAGGTCCCCAGGCGGCCCAGAAGCCCCGGCGTGGTCCAGTCGAGCACCGACCACAGCTCCGAGAGGTTGTTCTCGACCGGGGTGCCCGTCAGCGCCACTCTGGCTCGCGTGGGCAGTCTCCGCAGCGCCTTGGCCGTGGCGGCGAACGGGTTCTTCACGTGCTGGGCCTCGTCTGCCGCGACCATGCCCCACGCCTGGCCCTCACCGGGCGTCAGCGAAGCCGCGTCCAAGCGCATGGTGCCGTACGTGGTGAGCACGAACTCGTCCTCGGCGAGGCCCTCCACCGAGCGCCCCTGACCGTGGTAGCGGCGCACGGGGGTGGCAGGGGCGAACCGTTCGACCTCCCGCTGCCAGTTACCCAGCAGAGAGGCCGGGCAGACCACGAGTGTCGGCCCGGACGTCTCCGGAGATTCCTGACGACGCAGGTGGAGCGCGATGAGGGTGAGTGTCTTCCCCAGGCCCATGTCGTCGGCCAGGCACCCGCCGAGGCCGAGAGAGGTCATCCTGTGCAGCCAGTCCAGCCCGCGCAGTTGGTAGTCCCGCAGGGTCGCGTGCAACCGCGCGGGAGGCGGCAGGGGAGGTTCCTCGCGCCGCTCGGG
The DNA here is from genome assembly GCF_041028275.1 of Streptomyces sp. PU-14G. Classification (NCBI taxonomy): domain Bacteria; kingdom Bacillati; phylum Actinomycetota; class Actinomycetes; order Kitasatosporales; family Streptomycetaceae; genus Streptomyces; species Streptomyces sp. PU-14G. The sequence goes on along the minus strand of NZ_JASKYT010000021.1, from coordinate 14,855 downwards.
GTCGGACAGCCGTTCCCGCAGCGTCTCCAGCCACCCCGTGGCCTCCACCTCGAGCTGCTGACCGCCGTGTTCCGTCGTGCCGGTGAGGACGGCGTCGAGCGCCTCCAGCGTGCCGACCTTGCGGTCCTCGCGTCGCCGCGCCGCGCGTACCTGCTCCGGATCAATGAGGATCCACTGGTCGCGCAACCGCACCAAGGGACGGCCGCTTTCGGCGAGCTGGTCGAGCTCGTCCCGGGTGACTTCCTGGTCGCCGACGGCGAATCGCCAGTCGAAACGGAGCAGTGCGTCGGGGGACAGCACGGAGGGAAGCCCGGAACCCTGGCGCCACTGTCCGCCTGCGGCTAGCCCGTCCGCCTCGTCGTCGGGGCCGATCACCGCGCGGGACGTCAGGGAGCGGGCGAGGTCACGCGGCCAGTGCACCTGTACGCCGACTGCCGCCAAGGCCTGCGGCACCCGGGCCCCCAGCAGTTCGGCGACCTCCTCCTCGGCCAGCTCGATCGTGTCGGGTACCGCCGCCGACAGCAGCGGAGTGAGTGCCTCCCAGGCCGCCGCCGCGCGGCGCAGGGTGAGCAGCACCTGGGTACGAGCTTGCGGCCCGAATCGCCGTGCCGTCTGCGACGTGCCCGCCCACACCTCGGCTGCGTCCGCGACGGCGGCACTGTCGGCCGACGAACGCACTTGCAGCACTCCGCGGAAGGAGGGGCGGGCGCTGGACGCGGTCGTTCCGGAGGAGGCCGGCATGCCGTCGATCTCGACCCGCAGGGAGAGCCGGACGAGCGCGTCGATACTCGCGGTCATCTCGGACGCCCACGCACGCAGCTCGGGGACAGCGGTCGGTGCGTCCCCGGTGAAGACGCTCGTCCCCGCGGCCAGCGGTGCCGACGGGGTGCGGGGAAGGCCGTCGGCCACGGCGTCGAGGAACGCCCGCACCAAGGGTTCAGGGGCGGGGATACGGAGGGGTCCGTCTCCGGGGAGCGGCACGGCATGGGCGGACGGTGGCATGGCGGCCACCAGTTCCGCGACGGCGGACGCGTCGTCTGCGGTGAGGGGGCCGAGTCGCCATGCGTCGTACCCGGCAGGGCTCAGTCCCGGCAGTACGCGTCCTTGGGCGACCAGCCGGAGAGCGTGCAGTGCGGCCGCGCCCCAGAAGGCCGCCGCACCGTCGACGCCGTCCTCCTGGCGTGCGGCATAGGCGCGGGTGAGGACGGGGAGGGCCTTGTGCACAGGGAGAAAGAGCGCGGGCATGTTCTGCGTGGTGACATCGGAGCCCTCCGGGACCACCACGGTCAGGTTCGCCGGCTCCTGAGGGTGCGAAGGGCCGTCTTCCCCAGCGGCTGGGCTGCGGGGCGGAACGCCATCCGCATGCCAGAACGCCACATGGGAGCGGCGGGGTGGATCGGCCGGCAAGAACACGGCCACGCAGTGGGTGAGCCGTGGGAGCGAGGACGGGCTTGCCAGGGTCTCTGCCACAGTGCTGATGCACTCCTCAAATTTGACTAGCAAAGGGGCGGCCGAGGGTACCTCATCCGGAGCCGGACGACGAAGCGGCTGCCTCGGGCGGCAGCGGCGACGGGAGGGAACCTGTTCGGCCCGAATGGCGTTCAATGGAATGAGAGGCGGCATCGTGTGCACGATCGCGGTGAAGCGCCGCCGGTGCGGAGGAGGGATCACCATGACCAACCGAGCCAAGGTCGCCGTGGGCGGAGTGGCCGTAGGGCTGCTCCTGTGGTGGCTGACGTCGTTCTGGATCGCGCTGTTGGTGATAGTGGGCGTACCTGCTGTCGCCTATCTGGCGCTGGACCCCTCGCAGCGGCGCAGGCTGCGCAGAGTCAGCCGTAAAGAACTGGGACGGTAGATCCGGCGGCCGGGAGACGGCCCGCCACCCGGTGTCCGGCTCCGCAGCGATGCTGGGGCCGACGCCTGGCGGTCGGTGTCTGTCTGCCCAGGCGGCGGTGCCTGGCTGCCTAGGCGGCGGGGCGCACGGCGATGCCGTCGAGAGCGGACAGGAGGTCCGGCAACTCGTCACCCCGGCCGACCGGGCGCACTTCCCCCGGAGCCTCGTCCAGCAGCACGAAAGCGATGTCGTCCGTGCGGGCCACGACGCTCCACCCCGGCCCGTCAGCGCGCAACGTGCGCGCCTCGCCCGAGGCGAACGCCGACCGTATCCGCCCGGGCGGCGGTGGCGTGTCCACGTAGCCACGCACCTCCTCCAGAACGCGCCGCACGTGTGGATCCGGATCCGCTCCCGTCTCCACGAACTCGACGTCCTCGGCTACCTGAGCCCGCCACTGCGCCCACTGAAGTGCGATCTCGTCCGCCCCGAGCCGTCGCTGAGCGGGACCCCACTGGGAGGTGTCGGGCGGACGGAGAACAGCTCCGTCCCTCTCCGCCGCCGGTTCCGGGCTCGGGTCGTGGGGCTCCGGCACGCCCGGCGCGGAGACGGACAGTTCCAGTGGCCACCCGCGCAGTACACCCGCGACGTAGCGTTCGTCGGGAGAGAGGTCGAACTCCATACCGCAGTCCCATGCGGCCACCGCACAGGCCACCTGCGTCACGTCCTCGGACACCACCGTCCACCGTGCGCCCGCCCCGTCCTGCCCCAGGACGAGCCCGTACCCCTCGGCGAACGGCTCCAGCCCCAACATGCCGCACGCCGCGGGGTAGTCGTCACCCAGCACGCTCGGAAACTGGGCCGGCGTCAACAGCACGGCAGTCAGCACATAGAGCGAATCCTCGTCCTCAGCCACCGACGGCCTCCCCTTCCTACCGCGTCTCGGCGACCATAGCTTTCGGAGGGCGTCCGCAACAGACTCGGCCTTGCCCGGACGGAGGCCATCACCGTAGGAGAGGGGCACACGTGGGGCGATACGACCGACTCAGGTACATTCTCCGGCTCGACCCTGAGCAGGACGCGCACGAGATCTACCGGCTGATCGCGGCGTACGAGTTTCCCTGGGACATCACGCGCGCTCTCGAGCTCGCCCTCTACCGCACCTACGCCGTGCCCACCATCGGCAGCCTGCTGGCCAGGACGGCGGAGCTCACCGACCGGTCCCAGAAACGCTACGACGACACGGCGCTGCTGCTGGACGCGGTGGTCGAGCACGGTTTCGACAGTGCCCACGGGCGCAGCGCCGTCCGGCGGATCAACCAGATGCACCGTGCCTACGACATCTCCAACGACGACATGCGCTACGTGCTGTGCACCTTCGTGGTGATGCCCAAGCGCTGGCTCGACCGCTTCGGCTGGCGGCGCCTGACAGCGCACGAACTGCGTGCGATCGCCCAGCACTACCGGACGCTGGGACACCGCATGGGCATCAAGGAGGTGCCGCGCACCTACGAGGAGTTCGAGCGCTGCCTGGACGACTACGAGGACGCCCACTTCGGCTGGGACGAGGGAGGGCGCAAGGTCTCCGACGCCACGCTCGATCTGATGGCCTCCTGGTACCCGCGGCCCCTCGGCCCCCTGGTGCGAGGCGCGAGCCGGGCTCTGCTGGACGACTCCCTGCTCCGCGCCTTCCGCTACCCGCGACCGAGTCCGGCCACCCGCGGCCTGGTGCGGAGCGCCCTACGGCTGCGTGCGCGCACCGTGCGGCTGCTGCCGCCGCGCCGTCGTCCTCACTACGCGCGGCAGAACCCCGAGATCAGGAGCTATCCCGGCTATCCCGACGGCTACCGGGTCGCCGACCTCGGTACCTTCCCGGTGAAGGGCGGCGCGGGGCCGGTCGTGTGCCCTGCCCCGCACGCCCACGGTGAAACCCCGGGCTGATGCCGCCGAGCCTCTCCCGCGTTGGCTGGAACCTCCCCACACTTTGTGCCCTGGCGTCGAAGCAGCGCAGGCGCGCGTCAACGGCGGATCACACCGGCTCCCTTTCCGCCAGGACGAGATACCGTTCGTCCTCGTCCACGTACGAGAGCAGTCGCCAGCCGGTGGCCGACAGCAGGGGTCGCAGGCGCGGTTCGGCGCGGATGTCCTGCGGGGTGACCTGCCGCCCCTGACGGGCTGCCAGCGCCGCGCGCCCCAACGGGTGGAAGAGTGCCAGGCGCCCCTGCGGGCGCACGACACGGGCCAGCTCGCTGAGCCCGCTGTCGGGGCCCGGGAGATGGGAGATGAGGCCGGCACCGAACACCGCGTCGAGACAGCCGTCCCGCAAGGGCAACCGGGCCACGTCCGCAAGCAGCAGGGCGGTGGCGGCCGACTGCCGGCCGGCGCGCACCGCTTCCTCCAGCATCGCCGGGGTGAGATCGGCGCCGAGTACCGCTCCCGACGCCCCCACCTCGGTTCGGAGCGCCGGCAGGGCCCGTCCGGTGCCGCACCCGGCGTCCAGGACGGCGTCGCCGGGGCGCAGCCCCATCTCGGCGACGGCCGCGGCGTAGGCGGGACCGTCGTCGGGGAACCGGGTGTCCCAACGTGCGGCGCGTTCGGTGAAGAACTCCCGAACCGCGGCACGGTCGTCAGCCGAGTCGTGTCTCATCCTCACATCTTCCCGTCCCAGCCTCGCCTTCAAGCCGCACGCCCGCCCTTCGTTCTCGGTTCCGGAGGAGAAACGCAGCGTTGCGTGTCCCGAACGGTGATACCTGTGTGACTGAAGCGACAGGGGTGTAACTGTGCGCGACGAAACAGAACCTCATGGTTGCTGACGGTGCTCTCATGGGTAAGGGTGGCACGGCGGATGCCGAGGAAAAGGGGGCGCGGGGTGGCACTGAACACGGGACTTGACTGGTTGTTGGACGACCTGACGAAGCGGATCTCCTCGGTCCGGCACGCGTTGGTCCTCTCCACGGACGGGCTCGTGACGGGCAGCAGCCAGGAACTCGACCGGGAGGACGCTGAGCATTTGGCCGCGGTCTCCTCCGGGTTGCACAGCTTGGCCAAGGGGAGTGGCCAGCACTTCAAGGCAGGGCGGGTACGCCAGACGATGATCGAGTTCGACGAGGGCGTGCTGTTCGTGACGGCCGCGGGTGACGGCAGCTGTCTGTGCGTCCTCGCCGGTGCCGAGGCCGACGTCGGGCAGGTCGCCTATGAGATGACCCTGTTGGTCAACCGCGTCGGCGAACACCTCGGGCTCGCTGTTCGAAATAGCCACTGACCTGCGGTTTCATAAAGTTATCCACAGGCCGGGCGGCAACGGCGCAGTCGGGCTATCGTCGTTTTCACGCAAGGAACGTGAGCAACGACGGGGGATGACGAGATGCGTGAGAAGTCTGCCGGGCGCCGTTCGGCGGCACTCTTCCCACCCGCGGTCGGCGTGGCACGGAACAGGGCCGTAGTGACGCCGCCCGCGGTTGGGGTGGCGGTGCGCACGGCCGCCAAGGAGCTCGGTCTGCGGCTGCGGGAGTTCGAACTGGCGGTGCAGCTCGAGGAAGTGCGCACCGTGCCGGGGCCGCCCGGCCGGCCACGAAGGGTGCCGCGGGAGGAGTTGGAGAGGCTCAAAGCGGTGCCGGATTTCCCCGGCGGTCTGCGGGAGAGGCTGCGCGTCATGGGGGCGCGCGAGGCATCCGAACTGCTGGACATCAGCGCTTCGCGCTTCGCCCGCCTCGCCAGGGCAGGCTGTTTCAGGCCGGTCGCCCTCTACGTGCATCGCTACCGAGCGGTGGTCTGGCTCTACCGAGCGGACGAGCTGCGGGAATTCGCGGAGAACTCCCCGTCGCTGCTGGCGGGGCGCCTGCCGGCGGGTATGCGAGCCGCGCTGGACGCCGGCGCCGATCACCGTGCTCCGAGTTGGCGAGCGCGGCGGGTGGCGCAGCTGGCCAGGCAGGCGGAAACCGCAGGGGAGCGTGCCGCAGCCAGGGCGAGCGTGCTCGGCGAGGATGCCCTCGCCGAAGTCGTGCCCGATCCCGGCGAGCGGGCCGAGCTGAGGCGGTTGCGGCCCGGTCTGCTGAAGGTGCGCAGTGAGTCAGTGGCCACGCAGGACATGCTGGAGAAGCTCTGTCTGGCCGAAGGGGAGGAAGAGGTGCGCTGGCACCGGCTGATGCTGGAGGCCGAACTGGAAAGTGCCAGGGCGGCCGCATGTGCGCCATCGGGCGTCCCGGCACTCGACGGAGCCCTTGCCGATACGACCGGGCGGGCGGAGCCCGGCGCCTTCCGCCGGAGCCCGCGCGGAGACCATCGGCCCGACCCGGCCACGCCGCGGCCACTGACGCCGCCCGCAGCGTCCGGGCCCGTGCCTCGAAAGCGTTGGTCGCTGCTGAGGCGCCGCAAGCCGAAGTCCGCCATCCGGCCGGCCGACTGACCGACGGCAGCCCGGGAGCCGACATGTCCGGCCCGGTGGGGAGCGCCGGCGGGCCGCGGCCAGCAGCGCGCTGGCAGAGAGCTACGAGCCGCCCAGACCGGAGGCGGCCTCGTCCGCGTCGGTGCGGTGCGGGCGGAACAGCCCTTCCTGCATGACGGAGACGATCAACTTGCCCTCGCGGTCATAGATCTGGCCCCGGGCAAGCCCTCGCGCTCCCGTCGCGATGGGGGACTCCTGTTCGTAGAGGAACCACTCGTCGGCGCGGAACGGCCGGTGGAACCACATGGCGTGGTCGAGAGACGCCGTGTCGAAGTTCCGCGCACCCCACAGCGGCTCGACGGGAAGCCGCACGGCGTCGAGAAGCGTCATATCGCTGGCGTAGGTCAGCGCGCACGTGTGCACGAGAGGGTCGTCCCCCAGCGACCCGATCGCCCGCATCCATACGGCACTACGGGGCTCGACACCCTCGAGCTCGGAAGGGGTCCAGCGCAGCCGTTCCACATAGCGCAGGTCGAACGCCTGACGGCGCGCCATGCGCTCCAGCGGCACCGGAAGTGAGCCGAGGTGCGCCTGGATCTCGTCCGCGAGCCTCGGCAGGCTCTCAGGATCCGGCACGTCGGGCATCGGCAGTTGATGCTCGAATCCGGGCTCCCGCACATGAAAGGAGGCGGTGAGATTGAAGATCGTGCGTCCGCGCTGTACGGCGACCACGCGGCGGGTGGTGAAGGAACGCCCGTCCCGCACCCGCTCCACCTGGTACACGATGGGTACGCCCGGAATGCCGGGACGCAGGAAGTACGCGTGGAGTGAATGCACGGGCCGCTCGTCGCCCACCGTGCGCCCGGCTGCCACCAGGGCCTGTCCGGCCACCTGTCCGCCGAAGACCCGCTGGAGGGACTCGTGGGGGCTGCGGCCCCGGAAGATGTTGAGGTCGATCTCCTCCAGGTTCAGCAGGTCGACAAGGCGTTCCGCTGGGCTCGGCCCGGTCATCTCTCGCGTTCCCTTCTCGTGTCCAAGGACGCCGTCTCGATCGGCTCAGTGCTCGCCGTGCTCACATCGGGCCGACATCGGTCACCTTGACCACCGCACGCCCCTCCTCGTCGGAGGCGACGAGATCGACCTCGGCCGAGACGCCCCAGTCATGGTCCCCGCGGGGGTCGGCGAATGTCTGCCGCACACGCCACAGCCTGTCCTCGGGCACTTCCTCGATCCGCAGCAACCGCGGTCCCCGGGCGTCAGGCCCCGTGCCCAGCTCGTCGTACTCGTCCCAGTAGGCATCCATCGCCTCGCCCCAGGCGTCTTCGTCCCAGCCGGCGTCGGCGTCCATCTCGCCCAGTTCGGCGAACCTGTCGAGCGCCGCCAGCTCCACTCTGCGGAACATCGCGTTGCGTACCAGCACGCGGAAGGCCCGGGGGTTCGCCGTGACGGGCTTGACCTGGTCGGCCCGGTCCTGGGCCTCCTCCGCCGTTTCGTCCTCCGGGTTGGCCAGCTGCTCCCATTCGTCCAGCAGGCTGGAGTCGACCTGCCGGACCATCTCCCCGAGCCATTCGATGATGTCCTGGAAATCCTCCGACTTCAGATCGTCCGGGACGGTGTGCTCGAGGGCCTTGTAAGCGCTCGCCAGGTAGCGCAGCACGATCCCCTCAGTGCGGGCGAGCTCGTAGAAGGAGACGAACTCGCTGAAGGTCATCGCGCGTTCGTACATGTCACGGATGACCGACTTGGGCGAGAGCGGGTGGTCGCCGACCCAGGGGTGGGACTTGCGGTAGAGGCCGTAGGCGTGGAAAAGCAGTTCTTCCAGCGGTTGCGGGTAGCCGATCTCCATCAGCCGCTCCATCCGCTCCTCGTACTCGATGCCGTCGGCCTTCATCTGCGCCACCGCCTCGCCCTTGGCCTTGTTCATCTGCGCGGCGAGGATCTGGCGGGGATCGTCGAGGGTCGACTCCACGACGGAGACCATGTCGAGCGCGTAGGAGGGCGACTCCGGATCGAGCAGCTCGAAGGCGGCGAGTGCGAAGGTGGACAGCGGCTGGTTGAGGGCGAAGTCCTGCTGGAGGTCGACGGTCAGCCGGATGGTCCTGCCCTCCGCGTCCGGCTCGTCCAGCCGTTCGACAATCCCGCCGTCCAGCAGCGAACGGTAGATGGCGATGGCCCGCCGGATGTGCCTCAGCTGGGAGCGGCGGTCCTCGTGGTTGTCCTCCAGAAGCCGGCGCATCTGCGTGAAGGCGTCGCCGGGACGCGCGATCACCGACAGCAACATCGCATGCGTCACTCGGAAGCGGGAGTTGAGAGGCTCGGGATCGGACGCGATCAGCTTCTCGAAGGTCTGCTGACTCCAGTTGACGAAGCCCTCCGGGGCCTTCTTGCGGACGACCTTGCGACGCTTCTTCGGATCGTCGCCTGCCTTCGCCAGCGCCTTCTCGTTCTCGACCACGTGTTCAGGGGCCTGCGCGACGACGTAGCCCGAGGTGTCGAAACCGGCGCGCCCGGCCCGGCCGGCGATCTGATGGAACTCGCGGGCGCGCAGAGTGCGCACCCGACTGCCGTCGTACTTGGTCAGCGCGGTGAACAGCACCGTTCTGATGGGCACGTTGACGCCGACACCGAGGGTGTCCGTGCCGCAGATCACCTTCAGCAATCCTGCCTGCGCCAGCCGCTCCACCAGCCTCCGGTACTTGGGCAGCATCCCGGCGTGGTGCACACCGATGCCGTGCCGCACATAGCGGGACAGATTGCGGCCGAACTTCGTGGTGAAGCGGAAATTGCCGATGACCTTGGCGATCTCGTCCTTCTCCGCCCGGGTCGACATGTTGATACTCGTGAGCGCCTGCGCCCGCTCCACCGCCTGCGCCTGGGTGAAGTGCACGATGTAGACGGGTGCTTGTCGCGTCTCCAGCAGCTCGGTCAGCGTCTCCGTCAGGGACGTGGAGCGGTAGTCGTAGCTCAGCGGCACCGGCCGGGTCGCGGACCGCACCACAGCGGTCGGACGGCCGGTGCGGCGGGTGAGATCCTTCTCGAAACGGGTGACATCGCCCAGTGTGGCCGACATCAGGACGAACTGGGCCTGCGGCAGCTCCAACAGCGGAATCTGCCAGGCCCACCCCCGGTCGGGCTCGGCGTAGAAGTGGAACTCGTCCATCACGACCTGCCCGATGTCGGCGTCCGCGCCGTCGCGCAGGGCGATCGAGGCGAGCACCTCGGCGGTGCAGCAGATCACCGGGGCATCCGCGTTGACGGAGGCGTCGCCGGTGAGCATGCCGACGTTCTCGGTGCCGAAGAGCTTGCACAGATCGAAGAACTTCTCCGACACCAGCGCCTTGATCGGGGCGGTGTAGAAAGTGACCTTGTCGTGGGCGAGCGCCGCGAAGTGAGCCCCCGCCGCGACCAGGCTCTTGCCGGACCCGGTCGGCGTCGACAAGATCACGTTCGCCCCGGAAACCACCTCGATCAGCGCTTCTTCCTGGGCGGGATAGAGCGAGATGCCCCGCTCTTCCGCCCACCCGGAGAAGGACTCGAAGAGGGCATCGGGATCGGCGTCGCTCGGCATCTGGTCGATAAGGGTGGCTGTCACGCCCCCCATACTGCCCCCTGCCTCCGCCGATCAGGGAACCGGTGGGTTCCGGGTGATCATCGAGCGCTACGCTGTGTGGCCGACCGGGCGTCAGACCGGGTGGAGAGCCGGGCACCAGGTCCGGAGAAGAACAGCGCGGGGGCGCGGGGCCCAGTCCCGGCCGCGGGGCCGCGAGGGACGCGACGCACAGAACAGGGCGGGGATACGCATGATGGGACCGGCGCACTCGCTGTCGGGGGCAACTGCCTGGCTCGGTGTGGGAGCCGCTGCGGCCGCACTCGACCACCCGATGCCGTGGCTGGTGGTGCTCGTCGGCACTCTGCTGTGCGCCGGGGCTGCTCTGGCACCGGATCTCGACCAGAAGTCCGCGACCATCTCCCGGGCCTTCGGCCCCCTCTCCCACCTTCTGTGCGGAGTGATCGACAAGCTGTCCACGGCCGTCTACAACGGCACCCGTTGCCGCGGGGAGCGTCACCGTTCAGGAGGACATCGCACCCTCACTCACACGTGGCCGTGGGCGCTGTTCATAGGCGCCGGCTTTTCGGCGGCGGCTGCCGTCTGGGGCCGCTGGGCCGTGCTGGTTATCCTTTTCATCCATGTCGTGCTCGCCGTCGAAGGCCTGCTGTGGCGGATGGCCCGGGTCTCCAGCGACGTCCTGGTGTGGCTCCTGGGAGCCGCCTGCGCCTGGATCCTGGCGGGTCTGCTGGAGGAGCCGGGGAACGGAGCCGACTGGTTGTTCACCGGCGACGGCCAGGAGTACCTGTGGATGGGTGTACCGATCGCGCTCGGTGCGCTGGTTCACAACATCGGGGACGCTCTGACGGTCTCCGGCTGCCCGGTCCTGTGGCCGATCCCGATAGCGGGCAAGAGGTGGTATCCGCTGGGCACCCCCCGGTTCATGCGCTTCCGCGCCGGGGCCTGGATCGAGAACGCCGTTCTGATGCCTGCGTTCATGGTGCTCGGAGGAGCGGGCAGTCTGGTCGCCCTCGGTTTCATAGGAACCTGAACCGATTCGCCACAGGTCCGCGTCGGGCCAGGCCACCCGTGCCGCGAGTGACCCGACCCGGTACGGGCTCGCGCCGCGTCACCTCATCCGTGCCACGAGCGCCAGAGCGCCGCGTAGGCACCGTCGGCCGCCACCAGATCCTCGTGGCTGCCCAGTTCGCTGACGCGGCCGTTCTCGACCACCGCGATGACGTCCGCGTCGTGTGCCGTGTGCAGACGGTGGGCGATCGCCACCACCGTGCGGCCCGCGAGAACCTGCCCCAAGGATCGTTCCAGGTGCCGCGCGGCGCGGGGATCCAGCAGGGACGTCGCCTCGTCGAGCACCAGCGTGTGCGGGTCGGCCAGTACCAGACGGGCCAACGCGATCTGCTGGGCCTGCGCCGGAGTGATCGTCATGCCACCCGACCCGACCTCACTGTCGAGCCCGTTCGGCAACGCGGTGGCCCAGCCGTCCGCCCCCACGGCGGCCAGCGCGGACCGCAACTCGGTATCGCCGGCGTCCGGGCTGGCCAACAGCAGGTTGTCGCGCAGGGTACCGACGAAGACATGGTGCTCCTGGTTGACGAGCGCCACATGGCGACGGACGTCCTCCGCGCGCATGTCGATCAGCCGCTTCCCACCCAGAGTGACCTCTCCCCGGCGTGGGCCGTAGATGCCCGCCAGCAGCCGCCCAAGTGTGGACTTGCCCGCTCCGGACGGACCCACGAGTGCCACCCGGCTGCCGGGGGCGACGTCGAGCGTGATGCCGCGCAACACGTCGACATCGGCCAGGTAGCCGAACCGCACCTGCCGCGCGCGCACGTCCCTCCCCCGGGGGACGAGGCCGCCCACACCGCTGTCCGGCTCGATCTCCCGGACTCCGACGAGCCGTGCCAGCGAGACCTGGGCGACCTGGAGCTCGTCGTACCAGCGCAGGATCATGCTCACCGGCTCGACCAGCATCTGCGTCAGCAGCGCCCCGGTCGTCAGCTGGCCCACGCTGATCCAGCCCTCCACGACGAAGGCCCCGCCGAGCAGCAGCACGCCGCCGATGATCAGCATGTTGCTGAGGTTGACGACGGGGAAGAGGATGGTGCGCAGCCACAAAGTCCGGCGCTCCCAGGCTGTCCATTCTCCGACCCGCCGCTCGGAGAGGGCCACCCGGCGCGCACCCAGCCTGTGTGCCTCCACGGTGCGTCCCGCGTCCACGGTTTCTGCCAGTGCCGCAGCGACGGCCGCGTAACCCGCTGCCTCGGCCCGGTAGGCGTGCGGCGCCCTGCGGAAGTACCACCGGCAGCCGACCAGCAGTACGGGAAGCGCGATCAGTACTGCCGGGGCCAAAGGGGGCGCCGTCAGGCACAGAGCACCGATCAACAGGGCCGTCCATACCAGTCCCACGGCCAGTTCGGGTACGGCCTTGCGCATGGCGTCGGCCAGCCGGTCGATGTCGGTGGTGATCCGGGAGAGGAGGTCGCCCGTCCCGGCCCGCTCCAGGACGCTGGGCGGCAGCGCCACCGAGCGGACGAGGAAGTCCTCGCGCAGGTCCGCGAGCATCTCCTCGCCCAGCATCGCGCCTCGCAGCCGCACCTGCTGGGTGAAGACCGTCTGCACCAGGAGCGCGAGGGCGAACAGGAGGGTGACGCGGACCAAGTGCAGGTCGCGCTCTTCGGTGGCCACGTCGTCGACCACCCCGCCCAGCAGCTGCGGCCCGGCCATCGAGGCGATGACGGCGATGCTGTTCACCGTGACGAGCAGGACGAAGGCGCGACGGTGACGCCCCAGCAAAGCGCGCACATAGGACCGCACAGTCGCGGGAGATCCGACAGGCAGAATCGTGACGTCCTCGGGCGCCGACGGGTCGTGGGCGGGTGCAGGCACGCCGAACCGCCGGCTGCGCGGCGAGGCAGGTGCCGGCCTGGCCGTCCCCTCCGAGGTGATGCTCCGGACGCTCACGCGGACTCGACCTCCTCGGTGTGGGCACGCCTCGCCGACGCGCTGCTTTCCCCTGGCGGGGTGTTCTCGGTCGTTGCGGTGCTCGCGGCTGTCGCGCCGCCCCCAGTCGGCTCACTGCTACGTGACGAGGCGCCGTTCGCTGCCGGAGCGTGCAACCGAACAGGCTCCGGGCCCGGGGAGCCGGGGGCATCCGGTTCGCGGCTGACGACGGCTCGGTACGTGGCGTGGGTGCGCAGGAGATCCCGGTGCGTTCCGGTCGCGGCGGCCTTCTCTTCGTGCAGGAAGACGACGCGGTCGGCGCGGTCGAGCAGCAGCGGGCTGGAGGAGAGGACCACGGTCGTCCGGCCGGACCTGAGCCGCCCGAGCTCCCGGGCGATCCGCGCTTCGGTGTGCGAGTCGACAGCCGACGTGGGCTCGTCGAGAACCAGCACGGGCGGGTCGGTGAGCAGCGAGCGGGCGAGGGCGAGCCGCTGCCGCTGGCCGCCCGACAGCGAGCGTCCTCGCTCGGTGATCCGGGCCCGCATCGCGTCGCCCTCCGCGTCCGGGCTGCCCTGGATCAGGGCGTCGAGCACGTCGCCGCACTGGGCGGCAGCCAGAGCCCTGGCGGGGTCCACGGCGCCGGAGGAAGGCACGTCGAAGAGGTCGGTGAGGGTCCCGGAGAGCAGTACCGGGTCCTTGTCCTGGACGAGTATGGCGGTGCGCGCCCGCTCCAGTGCCATGCGGTCCAGGGGCACGCCGTCGAGCAGGACGGACGTGCTGCCGGGCGGCGGTTCCCCCTCGCGTTCGTCGGTGTCGTCACCGGCTGCGGACGCCGGGTGGCCGCCCAGCCGCTCCGCGAGGTGTCCGGCCGCGTCCGGGTCGCCGCAGACCACGGCGGTGAGCTGTCCGGGCGGCGCGTGCAGCCCGGTGACCGGGTCGTACAACCCCTCCGGGCGGCCCGGGCCGGGGTCGCCAGGGGCGCCCGCGCCGCCGCCCCGAACGCCGGGTGCCTCGGGCCCGATGCCCGGGTGGCTCTCGCGATCGTTTCGGCGGCGCGCAAAGCTGTCTCCACGGTCCGACCGCCGCAGCGCCAGGACCCGCGCCGCGCGCGCGGCCGAGGGGCGGGAGAAGGAGTACGACATCGCGAACTCGCCGAAGAGCTGGAGCGGCATGAGCAGGAAGCTGATGGCGCCGTAGACCATGACCAGCTCGCCGACAGCGATACGACCGTCCACCGCCAGCCCGGCGCCGTACCACACCACCGCGATCAGCAGCAGTCCCGGCAGGGCGACTTGGAGGGCTTCGATGACCGACCACATGCGTGCCGTCCGCACGGCAGCCCGCCGCACCTCCTGTGACGCGTGGCGGTACCGGGCGAGGAAGAGATCCTCGCCTCCGATGCCGCGCAGGACCCGCAGGCCGGCGACGGTGTCGGCGGCGAGTTCGGTCGCGCGTCCGGCTTTCTCCCGTTGCGCGTCGGCCCGCCGGGTCGCTCGGGGGAGGAGCGGCAGCACGGTCAGGGCCAGGGCCACCATGCCGGCGCAGGCGAGGAGCCCCAGTTGCGGCTGGTAGACCACCAGGGCGGCGCAGACGCCCAGCGTGGTCAGCAGGGCGGCACTGAAGCGGGAGACCGCTTCGACACACCAGCCGATGCGCTCGATGTCTCCGGTTGAAACCGCGACCACTTCTCCGGCCGCGACGCGGCGGGTGAGGGTGGCGCCGAGGGCGGCGGTGCGGCGGGCGAGCAGCTGCTGGATGCGTGCGGCGGCGGTGATCCAGTTGCTGACGGCGACCCGGTGCAGCATCGTGTCGCCGACGGTCACGGCCAGGGTGAGGGCCAGCATCGCCGCGCCGGCTTGGGCGAGCCCGGTGCCCGAGCGGTCCACGGCGGCGTTCACCGCCAAGCCGGCGACGGCGGGGAAGGACGCGATCGAGGCGAGGTGCAGCACGCCCCAGCCCAGCGCCTTGAGCTGGCCGCCGAGCTGGCGGCGGCCCAGCCACAGGAGCAGTCGGAAGCCCGACCGGACGTCCGGGTCGCCGGGGTCGGAGTAGGGGAGGTCGCGAATCTGCATGACTTTCCAAACGATTGCGAAAGCGCGTTCGACGGGGGCGGGAGGCGCGGCGTGCTGCGA
>NZ_JASKYT010000209.1:0-12106 GCF_041028275.1 Streptomyces sp. PU-14G | reverse complement strand
GGGTGGGGGCCCGGAGCCACCGCTCAGAGCGCGGACAGCTCCGCGACCAGGTCGTCGAGGCCCAGGGAGCCCAGCGAGAGGGCGGCCATGTGCCACGACTTGGCGTCGAAGGCGTCGCCGTGTGCCCGCTGGGCCGCGGCCCTGCCCTGGAGCCAGGCGCGTTCGCCCAGCTTGTAGCCGATGGCCTGGCCCGGCATGCCCAGGTAGCGGACCAGCTCGCTCTCCACGAACTCGGCGGGGCGACCGCTGTGCATGCCGAAGAACTCCTGCGCCAGCTCGGGGGTCCACCGCTCACCGGGGTGGAAGGGCGAGTCGGCCGGGATCTCCAGCTCCAGGTGCATGCCGATGTCGACGATCACTCGCGTCGCCCGCATCATCTGGGCGTCGAGATACCCCAGCCGCTGCTCGGCGTTGGTCAGGAACCCGAGCTCGTCCATCAGCCGCTCCGCGTACAGGGCCCAGCCCTCGGCGTTGGCGCTGACCATGCCGACGGTCGTCTGGTAGCGGGAGAGCTTGTCGGCGACGTACGTCCACTGGGCCAGCTGGAGGTGGTGTCCCGGTACGCCCTCGTGGTACCAGGTGGTGACCAGGTCGTACACCGGGAACCTGCTCTCGCCCATCGTGGGCAGCCAGGTGCGGCCCGGGCGGGAGAAGTCCAGCGAGGGCTGGGTGTAGTACGGGGCGGCGGCGCTCCCCGGCGGGGCGATGCGCGACTCCACCCGGCGCACCTTCTCGGACAGCTCGAAGTGGGTGCCGTCCAGCTCCGAGATGGCCTGGTCCATGAGCCCCTGCAGCCACTCGCGGACCGCCTCGACGCCCTCGACGGCCTCGCCGTGGGTGTCCAGGTGGCGCAGCGCCTCCCAGGGGGTCTCCGCGCCGGGCAGGATCTCCTCCGCCTCGGTGCGCATTTCGGCCAGCAGCCGGTGGAACTCCTGCCAGCCGTAGCGGTAGGCCTCCTCCAGGTCGAGGTCGGCGCCGTTCCAGTAGCGGGACCACAGCGCGTAGCGCTCCCGGCCGACCGTCTCCCCGGCGCCCGCGACGCCCGGCTGGTAGACGTCGCGCAGCCAGTCGCGCAGCTCGCGGATGGCGCGGGTCGCCTCGTCCGCCGCGCCGTCCAGTTCGGCCCGCAGGGCGTCGGGCCCCTCGCCCGCGAACTGGGCGAACCAGCCGCGGGCTTCGCCCCCTTCCGCTTCGCCGAGCCACTCCGTCAGCTGGCCCAGCACGGTGGAGACCTGGCGCGGCCCGGCGAGCAGGCCGCGGGACAGGCCCTCGGCCAGTGAGGCGCGGTAGCCGTCGAGCGCGACGGGCATCGCCCGCATCCGCGCGGCGACCTGCTGCCAGTCCGCCTCCGTCTCGGACGGCATCACGGTGAAGATGCCGCGCACCGAGTGCACCGGCGAGCTGAGGTTGCTGACCGCGCGCAGGCCCTCGCCCGCCTCGTGGACGGCCAGCTCGGCCGTCAGGCGCTCGCGCAGCAGCCGTGCGCAGCGCCGCTCCTCGTCACTGTCCCCGCCGGGGCGCGCCTCGGCCGCGGCCAGCTCGTCCAGCGTGGCGCGGCAGAGGGCGGCCAAGGCCTCCTGGCCCGCGGGGGAGAAGTCGGGCAGTTTTCCGTGGCTCTCCGGCACCCCGAGGTAGGTACCGGAGATCGGGTCGAGGTCGACGAGCGCGTCGACGTAGGTGTCGGCCACCTGGCGCGGCAGGGGGGCGGCGGGCGCTGAGGCGTTTGCATCGGACATGGGCCCATCCTCGTACGGGCGGGCCCACCGCGTCAGCTCCCCGGGTACGCGGCGGGCGAACGCACCGGGCAGAGCCCGGGCCGGACGCGCGGAGCAGGGCGCGGTGGACCGGACGTGCGGAGCAGGGCACGGTGGACCGGACGTGCGGGGCACGGGCCGGTGGATCGGACGGGCCGAGCAGAGCACGGTGGATCGGACGGGCCGAGCAGAGCAGCGATCGGCGTGGGAGGGTGCTCAGTGCGGTGCGACGGCGGCGGGCTCCAGCGCGGCGGTCACCACCACGGTCCCTTCCTCCACCTGGTAGTCGAGCGGCAGCCCCAGCCCGCGCATCGTGGCGACCATGCCGGTGTTGGAGGCCTGTGTGACGGCGTAGACACTGCGGCAGCCTCCGTCGTGTGCCATGTCCGTGAGCCGGCGCAGGAGTTCGGAGCCGATGCCCCGGCGCTGCCAGGCGTCCTCGACCAGCAGCGCGGCCTCCGTCTCGTCCCCGTCCCACAGCAGGTGGCCGAGCGCGACCAGTTCGCCCGCGGCCGACTCCACCGCGAGTGTCCGGCCGAACCGGGGCGAGAGCAGGTGGCGCAGGTAGCTGTCGGCGTCGCCCACGGGGCCGTGGTAGCGGCGCCCGAGGGTCTGGTGCGAGCACCGCGCGTGCATGGCCAGTGCCGCTTCCAGGTCCCCCTCGTCGGCGCGGCGGACGGTGACGGACCGGCCCGCAGGGAGGGCGAGCGCGTCGGTGTGCCGCGGGGTCCGTCGGCCCAGGCAGGCGTCGAGCTCCACCAGCGCGTGCGCCCGGGCGTACTCGGTGGGGGTGAAGGGCACGTGGGGGCGTTCCACGACGATCTCTCCTCCGGCAGGGTCGGGCAGGCGTAGTGACGTGCCCTCAAGTGTGCCCTCCGCGGGGGTGTCTCCGGGAGCCGAACGTATGCGGCAGCGGCCCAGCAAGGTGCGCAGTGCCAGGGGGAGTTCGGCGCTGTCGAGGGCGGTGCGGGTAGCCAGTCCGAGCACGCGTGCGGGGGTGTCCACCAGGTCGTGCGCGTCGGCCCGCTCGGTATGCACGTCGGTGCCGCCCGCCTCGGCCAGTGTCTCCGCCAGGGCCCGGGGCTGGAGGGACGCGGGGGTCCGCAGCAGGAACTCGTCCACCGTGCGGTCGCCCAACGGGTGGGTCTGGAGCGCGAGGATGTCCACGCCCCGGGTCGCCAGTGCTCCGCACACTCGCGCCAGGGAGCCGGGTTCCTCCCGCACGGTGGCCCGCACCCGCCACAGGGCCCCCGCCCCGCCCCGCCCCGCGCGGGCCACTGTCTGGGCGGGGCGTCCGCGCTCGGGGCCTCCGCGCTCGGGGTATCCGCGCTCGGGGTCTGCTCGCCCGGGGGCCTCCTCACTCCGGGCCCCCTCGTCGCGGACCTCGGGCGCCGTCGGGGCGCACCGCGTGCTGCGGGCCGCCCGCCACCCCGCGCGGGCGGCCCGCAGCACACGGTGCCAGGGGCGCGGAGGGGCGGTCTTGTCCCCGGTCTTCTTCGCGTCCCCGGTCTTCTTCGCGGCGGAGTCAGCCATGCGCTCACCCTTTCGGACGGGTGTTGCCTGGCCGCGAACGGTGCGTGACGAGTGCGTAAAAGGGCCTCTCGGCCGGTAAACGTCCCTTTTCCGTCATGTGCGCCGACCGGTGGGGGCCGCCTGCCTGGCCAGTCGCCGCAGGACCCGCCCGCAGTGGTGTGCGTAGAGCCGCTGGAGCACCGGCACCAGCGGCCCGCCCACGCGCGTCCACCACGTCGCCGGCCTGCTGTACGCGCGTACGGTCAGCCAGACCCGCCCGTCCGCCTCGTGCTCGACCCAGAACGCCTCCTCGCCACACTCCGGGTGTCCGGGAAGCGTGCCGTACGCCCACCCGGTGCGGCGCTCCTCCTCGACGGCCCACACCACCTGGCAGGGGCCGTTGACGCGCAGCGGCCCCACGCCCAGACCGACCGTGACGCGTACCCCGGGGGCCGCCCTGTCGGCGTCGGCCCGCACCCGTACCCCCATCGCCCGGTGCATCCGCCACTCCAGCAGGGCGCGCGAGGCCGCCGCGAAGACGGGCTCGCCCGCGCCCAGCAGAGTGCGCACGCGCAGGCCGTTGAAGCCGGGAGGGGTCACCCCCTGTGCGGTGAGGCCGACGGGGGAGTAGGTGAAGGAAACGCCCATCTGCCCAGTTTCCCGCATCCCTGGCGCCCCCCGGAGGGACCTGGCGCTTACTGCCCCACCCTTCCCGGCTGGAGCACCTTGGTGAACAGCACGGCGCCGCCCTCCTCGCGCAGCCGCACGGTCAGTTCGCCGGTGGAGCCGTCGATGTCGACCTGGCCGAAGTACTGCCCGCCCTCCGTCGGTGGGGTGTTCGCCCGTGTCGGTGCCTTGACGAACTTCTGGTCGGGGCCGAAGGTGCCGTCCAGTTCGAGCGCGGCGAAGCCGCCCGCGTTCATCGGCCCCGAGACGAACTCCCAGAACGGCGCGAAGTCCTTGAAGGCGGCCCTGTCCGGGTCGTACCGCTGGGCGCACGTGTAGTGCACGTCGGTGGTGAACCACACCGTGCCGGTGATCCGGCGGTGCTTGATGTGCCGCAGCAGCTCCGCGATCTGCAGCTCACGGCCCAGCGGGGCACCCGGGTCGCCCTGCGCGACGGCCTCGTAGTCCGTCTTGCCGTCCGGGACCACGAGCCCCAGCGGCATGTCCGAGGCGATCACCTTCCAGGTGGCGCGGGAGCGCGAGAGCTCGCGCTTGAGCCACTCCAACTGCCGCTCGCCGAGGATGCCCTGCGTGTCGTCCGGCTGCCGTCCCGGCGAGTTGGCGTTGCGGTAGGCGCGCATGTCGAGGACGAAGACGTCGAGGAGCGGCCCGTGCCGCACCACGCGGTGGACGCGCCCGTCGTCGTTCCCCGGCCGCAGGGTGCTGACGGGGAAGTACTCGCTGAAGGCCCGCAGGGACCGGGCGGCCAGCGTGGAGACGTCCTTGACCGTGTACCGGTCGTCGTCGAGGATCTCGCCCGGATACCAGTTGTTGAGCACCTCGTGGTCGTCCCACTGCACGATCCACGGCACCTGGGCGTTGAAGTCGCGCAGCTTGCGGTCCAGCAGGTTGTAGCGGAAGTTGGCGCGGAACTCCGCGAGGGTCTCGGCGACCTTCGACTTCTCCTCGGTGGTGACGTTCCGCCACACCCCGCCGTCGGGCAGTTCGACGCGCTCCTGGATGGGGGAGTCGGCGTAGATGGTGTCGCCGCTGTTGAGGAAGAAGTCCGGGTTCAGCCCTCGCATCTCGGCGAAGAGGGGGTAGCCGCCGCGGTCGGGGTTGATGCCCCACCCCTGTCCCGCCAGGTCGCCCGACCACAGGAACCGCACGTCACGCCTGCGGTGGGGTGCGGTGCGGAAGGTGCCGTACACCGGTTCGCTGGTGCGTCGCGGATCGTCCGGGTCGGCCAGGGTCACCCGATAGTGGATTTGTTCTCCCGCCGGGAGCCCGTGCAGGGCCGTACGGCCGGTGAAGTCCGTCTTCGGTCCGACGAGCGGCCCGTGCCACCGCCGCGGGTTGCGGAACGTCTCGGTCGCCGACGTCTCGACCAGCATGCGTGCCCGGCGGTCCGACCGCACCCACACCAGCCCGGAGAAGGCGGTCACGTCGCCTGCCTGGACGCCCCAGTCGGCTGACGGGCGCCCGCGCCGGGCCTGCGCGGGCGCCGCCGCGCCCAGCAGGGGCAGGGAGAGTGCGGCCCCCGCGGCTGCCGTGCCGCGCAGCAGCGCGCGGCGTCCGTGGGGTCTGCCGGTGGTCGGATCGGCTTGTGCCATGGACGGATCTCCTCGATGCGGTGAGATGTCTGAACGGTCGTTGCCGCCTCGTCGGTCCCTCGTGCCGGCCGGGTACGCCGGAGCAGCTGCCCGGGCGGCGGGTGCGGTGCCAGCTGTACCCCGCCCGGGTGCCGTGCACCCGACGTCCCAGTGAACACCCGCCGTCACACTCGACAGAAGGGGCCCGTCCGGAGTACGTACCGTCCGGCCGTTCCGATCGTCCTAGGATGCCGCTTCACGGACAACTGAGACCGCACGCCACACGCACGCCGTTCCCCGGCCCAGGAGGCCCGATGACCACCAGCCGAACGCCCGCACAACTGCGCGGGGAAACGCGGGCGCAGGGTCTGGCCCCGCACGGGCCCGAGCGCGTCGCACGGGCTGAGGAGTTGGTCGCGGCGGCCGAGGAGCTGCCTGCATCTCACCCGCGGGAGGGGCGTGCGGCGCTCGCGGAAGCGCTGCTGCATCTCGCCGCGAGCCGCGCGCTGGGCACCGTCGCGGGCGCGAGCGCCCCCCTGGTCGCCCGTGCGCTGGACCTTCAGGACGCACAACCGGACGCCTTCGGCGAGGACGCCGGGTTCGCCCTGCTGTGGTCGCTGCGCTGGGCCGTCGAAGACGTGCTCGGCGACCCCTCGGTCCCGGCGGCGGACGTCGAGGAGTGGCTGTCCGTGATGGCCCGCCGCCACGCGGGCGCGGGCCTGTCGCAGCGCGCCGTGCACGCCCGGGAGTTCATGGTGGCGCGGAACTTTGGTGACAGCCGCCGGGCCGCCCGCGCCTACGACGCCTGGCTGGAGGCCGACCGGGACGAGAGCGCCGACTGCGCCGGCTGCGAACTCGCCTGGCGCGGGCAGGCCCACGCCGCGCGCGCCCAGCGGGCCGACGCCGCACAGCCGGGATCGGGCGCGGCGGACGACGAGGCGGCGCTGCGGCTGTGGGAGCCGGTACTGCGCGGCGACTACCCGTGTACGAGCCGCCGGTCGGCGCTGCTGGCCGACTCGCTCCCGCCGCTGCTGCGGCTCGGCAGGATCGAGGAGGCACGCTCCCGGCACGTCGCCGGGTACCTGCTGGTACGGGACGCGCCCACCGCGGGCGGCGGCGTCCTCGCCTCGCACCTGGAGTTCTGCGCCCGCACCGGGAACGAGGCGCGCGGGCTGGAGATCCTCACCGAGCAGGATGCCGCGCACCGCCGACCGGACGTCGACCCGGCGGGACGCGGCGCCTGGAGGGCCTCCGTCGCGCTGCTGGCGCGGCGCTTGGTGGAGCTCGGCCACGGGGACCTGCCCGTGCCCGGCCCCGGGGGGAGCGCCCGGACGGCCGCCGCACTGGAACAGGAAGCCGCCTCGCTGGCCTTGGAGGCCGCCGCGCGGTTCGACGAGCGCGCCGCCTCAGGCCACCACCGTGCGGCTGTTCGCGCCCGGCTGGCGCTGCGGCCGTGCGTTTCCCGTCTCCCGCTCGGAGTGGGCCCCGGCACGCTGCCGCAGCCCGGGGCGCCGTCCGAGCCGGCCGCGGCCGACCCGCACGCGATGCTCGCGGAGGCGCGCAGGCTGAGCGCTCTGGGCCACCCCCGGGCGGCGACGGCGTGGGTCGCGGCCGACGACGCCGTCACCCGCGCCGGTGTGGACCTCGGCCAGGGCGAGCAGGCCGAGGTCCTCGACCACCTCGCCATGCTGCTCGCCCGCCGGGACCCGGCGGCGGGGGCGGCCCGCTTCGCCGAGGCGGCGCGCCTGTTCGCCGGTGCGGGCCTGCCCGGGGAAGCCCTCGCCTGCCGGGCCCGCGCCGTCTTCGCCGCCTCCTTCGCCCCGGAGGGAACGGCCGTGCCGCCGGAGCCCATCGGCGCGCTGTGCGCCGAGGCCCGGCGGCTGCACGCCGAGGGGCGCGTCGGCACCCGGCACGCCACCGCCGTCCTGCTGACGGGGGCCAGGATGCGGGCGCGTGAACTGGGCCCGTGGGCGGACGGCGACGAGGAGGACGGCACGCCCTTCGACGCCGCGCGGGGGGCGCCCGACGCTCTGGGTCCGGCCGCCGACGCGCTCGACGCCGAGCTGACCGACCTGATCGCCCTGGCGGAACCCGACCGTGAGGCGCCTGGGGTAGGCGCCCGTATCGCCGAGGCCACCGAGACCCGCGGCCGGCTGGCCGCGCAGCGCGGCGCGCCCGCCAGGGCGGCGGAACTGCTCAGGTCGGCGGCGGAACTCTTCCACGCGGCGGGGCGCCCTTGGGCCGCCACAGGGCCCGAACTCGCGCTCGCCCGCCTGCTGATGGAGACGGGGGACCACAAGCGCGCCGACGAGGTGCTGTGCGGCGCGCTGGAAGAGGACCGCGGCGGACACCACGCGGCCCGCACTCCGCACGACCGTGCCCGCCTCCACCTGCTGCACGCCGACGTGCACGCCGCGCAGGGCCTCCTCGCCGACGAGGCCGCCGCTCTGCGGCACGCCGTGCACGAGTGCGCAACGGCGCGGGAGGGCGACGTGCCCCGTGCCATGCTGCGTCTGGGCGGCTGCCTGCTCGCCCTCGAAGAGACCGACGAGGCCGCTGCCGTGCTGGTCGGGGCCCTGGACGGGCTGCTGGAGGCCGCCGACGAGACGGGCATCGTGCAGGCGTGCGTCTGGCTCGGGCACGCGAGCGGCAGGCCCGAACAGCTGCGGGAAGCCGCCAGGTTGCTGCACCGAGCGGCCCTGCGGCCGAATCCGTGGCAGGACCGGCACGGACGGGCCGTCGTCACCCACCTCGCCGCCGACACCCACCGGGCCGGGCACCGGTTCGCCGAGGCGGAGAAGCTGTACGCGGGGGCCGAGGAGCTGTGGCGCGCGTTGGGGGACCACCACGCGGTCATCCGCACGATCCACGCCCGCGCCTGGCTCGCGAGGGAGTCGGGCGCCGAGGTGGGGGAGTCGCTGCGCTGCATGGACGTGGCGCGGGAGGAGATCGAGGCGGTGCTGCGCCGCCCGGACGGGGAGCTCGCCGAGGAGCAGCGGCTCCGCCTGCGGCTGGAGGTCGGTCACACCTTCCGGCAGACCGCCGAGTTGCTCATCGAGCCGGTTCCGCTTCCGCTCTCCGGAGAGCAGGGGGAGGCGGCGCTGGCGTGCTACACGCAGGGCATCGCGTACGCCGACCGTGCCGTGGAGGCTTTCCGTGCCTGTGGCGAGGCGGGGCTGCACGAGGCGACCAGCGCGGAGCTGCGGGCGGCCGGACTCGAGGCCGACCTGGGCCGCTACGAGCAGGCCGTCACCCGGCTCACCCGGGTACGCGCCGCCTATCCGGAGGGCACGCCCGATCCGCACGGCACCGTCACGGAGCGCATGAGCGAGGCGGGCGCGCTGGAGGTACGCATCGAGAACGCGCTGAGCTGACGTCCGCGGCGCCCGGCCGATCGCGCGTCCGAGTGGTGCTCGGCGCGGTGCGCGGCCGGAGCGTGGCAGTGGTGGAAGTCGCTTTTTCCGTGGGTTGGGAGAAGTTTCAACGACCGGGTGCATGGCAGCCGCAGGCACATCCGTACGATCGTGCGCGGCTTCCCCGCGGAGCCCCACCCCCCACGACGAACAAGCGTCACGAGCACTGCCAAGAAAGAAGGACGATCAGTATGGGCCTCGGAACCCTTCTACGGAGAAGGCCGAAGCAGGCCGACCGAGGTGGGTGGATGGCCGGGCTTCCGGCCGACGCCGGGTTCGCCGTGCTGCAGATCACCGATCCGGTCGGTGAGCCGCTGCCGAATGCCGAGATCACTCTGACGTCCAGCGAGACGGGTCGCCGCATGGTCAGAACGACCAGCGACCCCTACGGCCTCGTCACGGCCGCACTGCCACACGGTACGTACGCTGTCATGGCCACGCTGGAAGGGTTGCAGCCGGCCCACCGCACTCTGGACGTCATCGCGGGCACCCGGCCCGCGCCGGAGAACATCCAGTTGCTGTCCGGTCAGACGCCCGAGCTGCCTCAGCCGGGAGTCTGGCTCATCGACCCGCCGCACACGGCGATCCGCTTCGTCGCGCGGCACGTCGGCATGGCCAACGTGCACGGCAGATTCACCCGCTTCGAAGGAGGGATACGCGTCGCCGAACAGATCGAGGACAGCTACCTGGAGATCAGCATCGAGGCGGCGAGCATCAGCACGGGCAACAGGTCCCGGGACGACCACCTGCGCTCAGCGGACTTCCTGGACGTCGAGCGCCACCCCTACCTGCACTTCGCGAGCAACCGGTTCATCCACCGCTCGGGCTCCAAGTGGACTGTTCAGGGCACGCTCACGCTGCACGGCGTCAGCCGCACCGTGAGCCTGGACACCTCCTACCTGGGCGCGGTCAACGGCGGATACGGCGAGGAGCTGCGGTGCGCCGCCCGCTCCACCGCCGAACTCCACCGCGAGGACTACACCTTGAACTGGCGGAACATGCTGGCTCGCGGTATCGCCATCGTCGGCCCCACGGTCAAGCTGGAGATGGACGTGCAGGCCATGTACCGCACGCACGACACCCCGACCCCACCGCAGTGATCCCGCGGTGATCCCGCGGTGATCCCGCGGTGACCGCCGCACCCCGTGACCCGGCGCTCGGCTACGGGCCCGGTCACGGGGCGCGGCGGCCGGTCCCGGGTGCGGCGGCCGGTCACGGCCCTTCGGAGAGGCCGGGGCCGACAGCTCGGGCCGTGTCCGTCACGACGCGGGCGACGGCCGCCGGGTCGTCGTTCATCGGCACGTGCCCGCAGCCGCGCAGCCGCACCAGACGGGCGCCGGGAATCGTGTGCTTGGCCCGTATGCCCTGGCGGCGCAGCAGCAGTCTGTCGCGGTCACCCCAGCCGATCGTCACCGGAATGTCCGCGATGTCCTCATCGAACCGCGAGCTGGGGCGCCGCCCTTCCGCGAGGACCGGTTCGAAGCCGCTCCCTTGCCGCAGCGCGCGGGTCTCCGCGACGACGGAGTCGGCCGAACGCCGGCCAGGACGGGCGTAGATGGTGCTGGTCAGCACGGTGCGTCCGGCGGCGGAGCGGGCCATGAGACCGAGCAGCGGGTCGGGCAGGGCCCGCGCCCCCGCCCGCATGCCGCGCAGCACCGAGAAGGCGTACAGCCGCTCCGGTGTGGTGTAGAAGCCGCCGGGGGAGAAGGCTGTCACCGACCGCGCGTGTCCGTGCAGGCCCATCTCCAGCGCCAGCAGGCCGCCCAGCGAGTTGCCGACCACGTGCGGGCGTTCGACACCCAGCGCCGCACACGTGTGGGCGAGCAGCGGCACGATGTCGTCGGTCCCGCAGGAGAGGCCGTCCGGCAGCCCGGGTGAGGAGCCGAACCCCGGCAGGTCGACGGCGATCACGTCGTAGCTTCCCGCGAGGACGCTGAGCACCGGTTCCCACGCCTGCCAGTGGTGTCCTATGCCGTGCAGCAGCAGCATCGGTTCGCCCTGTCCGCGCCGTTCGTAGGCGACCTCGAAGGCGGGGAGAGCGGGCGGGGAGACCTGGAGGCTGGAGGCGGAGACGCGGGCGGGTGTCTGAGGGGTGAAGACGGCGGGCATGGCCACTCCTGGTTCCTGCGGCACGGGGCACTGCGGCAGGTTGACACGATGTCAGCAAGGGGCCCGGCACGGAAGCCCCGCGCGTACCGGCGGCCACACCGCCGATGGCATGATGACCAGGTGACCGCTGACGCGACCGAGGTCTTCGAGGAACACCGTCCCGTGCTCGACGGCGTGGCCTACCGCATGCTCGGCCGCGTGGCCGACGCCGAGGACGTCGTGCAGGAGGCGTGGCTGCGCTGGTCGGCGGCCGACCGCGCACGGGTGCGCGAACCCCGCGGCTACCTCGTCCGCGTCACCACCCGGCTGGCCATCGACCGGCTGCGGCAGGTGCGCTCCAGGCGTGAGGCCTACGTCGGGACCTGGCTGCCCGAGCCCCTGGCCACCGGCCTCGCCCCGGCCGCGGGCGCCGACCACGGGGACGGCGCCGAACGCGCGATGCTGACCGAGTCGGTCTCACTGGCCCTGCTCGTCGTGCTGGAGTCGCTCTCTCCGCTGGAGCGCGCCGTGTTCGTGCTGCGGGAGGCGTTCGGCTTCCCGTTCGCCGAGATCGCCGGGACGCTGGAGCGCAGCGAGGCCGCCGTGCGCCAACTGGCGGGACGCGCCCGGCGGCATGTGGCGGAGCGCAAGCCGCGCTTCGACGTCGACCCCGGGCTCCGGCGCGACCTGACCGAACGCTTCCTCGAGGCCGCCGTCGACGGCGACCTCGACGGGCTGCTCCGCCTGCTGGCACCGGATGTGCGGCTGTTCTCCGACCCGGGCGAGGCGAAGGCGCCGCGCAGGATCATCGACGGTGCGGACAAGGTCGGCCGTTTCCTGGCCGCGGTCGGACCGCAGGCCGGGAATGCCGCCCTCCGCTTCCGCTGCGTGGAGCTCAACGGGGGGCCTGCCCTGCTGGCGACCCGCGAAGGACGCCCCGACTCGGTTTTCGCCCTCGACGTGGCCGGCGGGCTCGTCCAGGCCGTCTACGTCATACGGAATCCGGACAAGCTGGCCCATCTGCACGCCGCCGTCGGTGCCGGCGAGGAGGGGGCAGGGACGAGCGGGGCCGGGCGGTAGC
>NZ_JASKYT010000208.1:0-13551 GCF_041028275.1 Streptomyces sp. PU-14G | reverse complement strand
GTCCCCACGTCCTCCGCCACACCCGTCGCGCCGGGCACCCCCGCCGCCCCCGCTGAACCCGCGACTCCCGCACGGCGGCTCGCGGCCCCGGCGGACCCCACCGCACCAGGGGACGACGCGGAGCCCGCCGCTCCGCGTCGTGCGCCGGTACGGCTCGGTCCGCTGCTCCCGGCGCCGTTCCGGCCCGGCCACGTCTCCACCCAGGAGGAGCGCGACGCCTTCCGGGCGCTCGCGGACCGCGTGTGGGACCGGCACGGCACCGCCGTGGGCCGCTTGCTGACCCGGATGCCCGCGCTGCGCGGGCGGGAGCAGGAAGACGCTCGCGCCGACCTGATCGCGCTCCATCTCTACCTGCACACCTCCGAGGGCCCGCTGAGCCCGGAGGCGCTGACGCGGGGCCTGCACGCCGGGGAGGAGCGGCTGTTGCCGTACGCCGCCTGCGTGGCCTCCGGGCTGCGCCGGATGCCCTCGTACCGCGGGATCGCGTTCCGCGGCGCGGGCGGGAGCGACGAGCCGGGCGGCGGCCTCCTGGAGCCCGGCGTCCTGCTGCGCGACCCCGCCCCGGTGCCCTTGCTGCCGCTCGGCGCCGGCGCACCGAGGCCAGGCGGCGCCCAGTACGCCGTGTGGTCGGTGACGGGGCGCCGCGTGCGCCAGCTCACCGACCGGCCCGGTGCCGGACAGGCCCGGGACGAGGTGGTGTTCCCGCCGGGCACCCTGCTGCGGGTGCTCGACGTGCGCGAGGAGGGCGGCGCGCCGCTGACCCTGCTGCGCGAGGTGCCCCTGGTCGGGCCGCACGCCTCGGTCCGCCACGGCGGTGCGGAACTCGACGCCGACGACCGCGCGGCGCTCGACCGGCTGGAGGAGGCTCTGCGCGCCCGCCCCGTGACGCCGGTCGGGTCCGACTGGCCGCCGCTGTGCGCGGGACCGCTGGAACGGGCTGCGGGCCTGCCGACTGACTGACTGACTGAGTGACTAAGTGACTGACCTGGCCCAACAGGAATGGAGACTTGATGCCACAACACGATGACGAAGGGCAGACAGAGCCCCAGGTGCGCCGTGCGGTCAGAATGCCTGGTGCGGCCTCCCAGCCGGCCTCCGCGTCGCTGCGCCCGCAGCCGACCGCCGACCCGGACACCGGTCGGACGGAGGAGGCTTCCTCCCCCGAGGGATCTTCCTCCGGCTCCGCCGCCTCCGGTTCCGCCGCCTCCGGCTCCGCCTCCTCCGAGGGCGCCGGCGAACGCGGCGACGGCGAACGCGGCGACGGGCAGTCGACGCTCGTGGCGGCGCCGTCCCCGTCCATATCGGAAACGCCGTCCTCCGCGAGATCGGCCTCCGCTTCCGGGGCCCGAGCCGACTCCTCCGAGGGGTCGGCTCCCGCTGTGAGGGGGGCGGACGAGAACGGCGGCGCCGCCGTCGGTGCGTCGAGCAGGGCGGAGGGCGGGACGCCGCCCGGCGCGTCCCGGGGCGAAGCCGGAACGGGTGGGGACGTACCCCCCTCGGGCCGCCCCACCAAGGCGCTGCTGGCTGCGGCGGGCATCGGGGGCGCACTGCTGATCGCAGTGCCGTTCCTGGTCATGGGCGCCCGCGATGACGACAAGACGGAGCCCGCGGCGGTCGCCAAGGACAGCTCGGCCCGGACCCTTCAAAAGGACGAGGAGGAAACCCGGCCGGGGGACTACGCTCCCAAGCCGCCGGAGGTCGAGAACAAGGTTCCGAAGGGCGACGCACCCAAGGAGAAGAAGGGGACGCCTTCGGACGAGTCGGCTTCAGACGAGTCGACTTCGGACTCGTCGTCGGATGAGTCGTCGTCGGACGAGTCGGCTTCGGATGACTCGGCTTCGGACTCGTCCTCCGACGAGTCGACTTCGGATGAGTCGTCTTCGGACTCGTCGTCCGACGAGTCACCTTCCGACGAGTCGTCTTCGGAGTCGTCGTCTTCGGAGGACGAACCGTCTTCCGAGTCCGCGCATTCGGACGAACCGGTTTCGCAGGCGACGGTGCCGGAACCGCACTTCTTGAAGCCCCGGCTGTTCCTGGCCCCGGAGCCGACGCCGTCGGAGGCGGAGCCTTCGGAGTCGGCGCCGTCCCAGAAGCCGTCTGAGGCGGAGCCTTCGACGCCGCCGCCGGAAAAGAAGAAGAAGCCCGAGGAAGGGCCCGAGATCAAGAAGAAGGTGGCGCCGCCCAACTACGCGAATGCGAAGCACGTCCTGCTCAAGAACGTCGCATCGAAGCTGTGCGCGGACGTTCCGGCCTTCGGGAAGGGAAAGCCCGACGGGCCGGTCAACCAGTACCACTGCGACGGCACCGACAAGGACAACCAGATCTGGGACTTCGAGGTGAAGGAGAAGGGCGAGGGCCCCCGGTCCACCGACCTCTTCCAGATCAGGAACCGCAAGGACGGGCTGTGCATGGACCTGCCGAACTTCGGCGGTCAGCCCCGCGGTACGCGCGTCTCGGAGTTCCACTGCGACGGCACCACGGCTGACAACCAGTTGTGGTGGCTGGAGCCGCGTGGGGACAAGAAGTTCAGGATTCACAACTACGCCAGCGACCAGCAGTGCCTCAAGATGAAGACGGGCAAGAACATCGATCCCGTGGACGCGCGGCTGGAGATTCAGCCGTGCCACGATGGTGGCCCATTCGAATGGACGTTCTGACAACGGCCGTTCCCGGCTGACCGGTGCCCGGGCCCCCTGAGCTCCACCCGGAGCCCAGGGGGCCCAGGCGCGTACCGCACCCTTGCGTTGGTGCCAAGTAAGGGCGTAATCCCGTGAACATATTGCGCCCGTGCGTCGTCTCATCTGGTGTGGTGATCGGAAGCCTCGGTCGGCAGCGTCCTCGATGGAGAGGCCGGCCCGGCTCAAGGGAACGACCTTTGAGGCTTTCGACCCAGCCTGTCACGTAACCGTTCCGGCATGCGGAGGAAGCAGCACATGAGTCAAGTAAGACGCCTGGCCGAGAGTGGTGGAGCCCGGCGCCGCAGAGCGTCGGCCGTCCGCCTCACGACCACCGGGGCCGCTTTGGTGGTGGCGACCGTCGGTGGGCTGGCCACCGGGGTGTTCTCCGACCCGCAGCAGGCGAGTGCCGTGGTGGAGAAAGGGAAGCCGGCCGCGAAGAAGGCCGACGAGGACGAGGACCTCAACGGGGACGGCTACGCGGACCTGGTGAGCGGCGCACCCGGAGGAACCGTCAGCGGCAAGGCGGAGGCCGGTTATGTGGCTGTCACCTACGGTTCGGCCGAGGGGCTCGACACCTCGAACAAGCAGGTGGTGAGCCGCTCGACGAGTGGTGTGCCCGGGGCGGCCACCGCCAAGCAGCAGTTCGGGAAGTCCTTCAGCAAGGGGGACCTGGACGGTGACGGCTACGGCGACCTGGTCATCGGCTCCGCGGACGCCTCGGCCGGCAGCGTCATCCTGTGGGGCTCGCCTGAGGGGCTCACCGGCGGCACGGACCTGCCCGGTTTCGGCACGACACCGCAGATCGGCGACTTCGACGGTGACAAGCAGGCGGACCTCGCCCTGCTGGGAGACCCGGGACCGAGTGGCGACGAGCCGGTCAAGCAGCCCGCGGCGCTGTGGAAGGGCCCCGTGACGCGGTCCGGGACCCCTGCCGAGAAGCTCGACTTCCTGGACAAGTCCGAGTGGGACGGCGAGAACGACAGCGCCACCTCGATCAGCGGTCCCTCGACGGCCCGTGGCGTGGCCGACGTCAACGGTGACGGCCGCCAGGACCTCACCTTCCGGCACTACGAGGGCGACGGCGTGTACAGCAGTGACGCTCTCCTCGGCAGCCCCTCCGGCTTCACGGTGTCCACCGGACCGGACGACGGCGGTGGGGACATGGACGCGGGCGACGTGGACGGCGACGGCTACGACGACCTCGTGGTCAGCGGCGGAAGCGACCTGTTCGACGAGGTCACGGTCGTCTTCGGGTCGAAGGACGGGCTGTCCTCCGACCGCCGGCAGACGTTCGACCAGAGCCTTGAGGGCTTCCCCGGCGAGGCCCCCTCGGACGGCGAGATGCTCGGCTCCTGCGTCTCGGTCGCGGACGTGACCGGTGACGGCCGCGCCGAGGTCGCCCTCGGCATCCGCTGGAAGAACAGCGGGGACAAGAGCGACGCGGGCGCGGTCGCCCTGCTGCACGGCTCCCAGGCGGGGGTCACGGGCGAGGGCAGCCAGTTGCTGGACCAGGACACCCCGGGCGTGCCCGGAGTCGCCGAGGAGAAGGACGAGTTCGGCGCGGCCTGCGCCCTCCTCGACGTCGACGGTGACGGACACCGCGACCTCAACGTCTCCTCGACGGAGGAGAACGACTCCTCCGGCGCCGTGTGGTCGCTCCGTGGCACCACCACCGGCGTCACGACGGACGATGCCACCTCCTTCGGGCCGAGCGACCTCAGCGCGCCCGTGAAGGGGGCGCAGCTCGGTAGCTCGATTCGCTGAACCGGTTGCGCCGGGCCCGTGCCCGGCGCAACGCGCCCAGCCCGCGCGGGGGGACAGGACGCCTGCGCGGTGCCGGGCGAGGCGGCGCGTGAGGGCGCCGTGGGCCGGTTCGCCCGCGGCGTCCGCACGGTACGGTCGGCGCATGAACTGGAGACGGGCGGCGGTCGGTGGCGCCGTGACGGCAGCGGTCGCGGCGGCTTGTGCCTCAGGTGTCCACACCTCCCAGGCCGGCGACGACGAGGGCGATTCCACCCGCCAGGAGGCGGAGTGCGCCCGGCTCCTGGACCGGGTGGAGAGCGGTGAACGCGAGTACGCCGACTATCTGGCGGCGGACACGATCCCCTCCGAGTGCGTCCCCGAGGCGGTGCGGCGCGGCGTGCTCCACGAGGGGCGGCGTTGAAGGCCGCCGGCTGGGCGGGGACCGCGGCGGCTCACCGCGTCAGCGTTCTCGCGGACCTGAGCGGGAGCCGGGTGGCCAGCGCGGTGGCGGAGCGCGCGAAGGGGGTGGCCATGATGCCGGCGACGCTGGTGCGCCCCGCGATGTAGGCGTCGAGACGGCGCCATGCCGCGGGGAGGCGGGTCAGGGCGGTGTGGACAAGGCCGGGGTTGTGGGCGAAGAGGTCCATCAGCGACCGGCTGGCGCGCATCTCGGCGCCGAGGGTCGCCTCGACCTGCTGCCCGTAGTGGTCGGCGGCGGTGGCCGCCTCCGTCTCGGCGGCGGCGACCAGACGCGCGGCGGCGCGACCCGCCAGCTCCCCCGAGCGCAGGGCGTAGGAGATGCCCTCGCGTGACCAGTGGTCGACGAGGGCCGCGGCGTCCCCTGCGACCAGTACGCGCCCGCGGGCCAGGGGAGAGTCGGGGCGGCGGCACCGGGTCAGGTGGCCGGTGTCGTGGAGCGGGCGGGGGCCCAGCAGCCCGTGGCGGGCCAGGAAGTCCTCCTTGTACGCGCGGAGGGCGTCGGGGTTGCCGCGGGCGGCCACCACTCCGGCGGTGCAGACGTCGCCTTTGGGGAAGACCCAGCCGAAGGAGCCGGGGAGAGGACCCCATTCCATCAGGAGGCGGCCTTGCCAGCGGTCGGCTGTCCGTTCGTCGACGGGGACTTCGGCCTCCAGCGCGAGGTCGACCTGTGCGCACTGCACCCCCACGTAACGGGCGACTCGGCTGGCGCTGCCGTCGGCGCCGACGACGGCTCGGGCGCGGAGGGTCTCGCCGCGGTTCGTCTTCACCGTGACGGTGTCGCCCTGCTCTTCCAGGACCGTCAGCGCGGTGCTGTCCCGTACCTGGGCGCCTGCCGTGGCGGCGGCCTCGGTCAGAGCCGCGTCGAGTTCGCTGCGGTAGACCATGGCGATGGTCGGGGACCGGGAGGCGAGCGTGCGCTCCGCGCGGCCGTTGAGAGCGAAGGTGAAGTGTCCCGCCGTGTCGCGGACCCGCAGGGGCAGGCCGGGTGGCAGGGCGGCGAGGGACGCTCCGATGAGGCCGCCGCCGCAGGTCTTGTAGCGGGGGACGGCGGCCCGCTCCAGCAGCAGCGTCTCGCAGCCGTTCTCCGCGGCGACACGGGCCGCGGTGGCGCCGGCCGGTCCCGCGCCGACGACGATGACGTCCCATGAGCCGGAGCCGCTGCCGGTGCCGGATGTGCGGGCGGGGGTGGACGGAGGGGGCATGCCAGGTCACCTCGAGAAGGTGGTGGGGAACGGGCCGGTGTGGTGTACGCGGGTGACAGGGGCTGTCAGCTGGTGACGGCTGCGGGGGTGGCGCCGGAGTCCGTCTCGGAAAGGGGCGCCTCGTCCTCCTGTTCGGGGTGGAGGCGGGCCAGCAGGTAGCGGGTGAGAGCGGAGGCCGTCGGATGGGTCCACATCACCGTGGTGGGGATGTCGAGGGCGAGTTCGCGCTGCAGGCGGTTGCGCAGCGCGATGGCCATGAGCGAGTCGAGACCGAGCGTGACCAGGGACGTGTCGGCGTCGAACCGGTCGGTTCCCAGCCGGAGCACCGCTGCGATGTGGTCGACGACCTGGGGCTGGAGGATGCGCCGGCGCTCCTGCGGACCGTCCGCCTCACACAGGTGCTCCAGCAGGGCGCTGCGGTTTCCCGTGGAGCCCGCGCCCGCCACCGGAGCGGCCAGTTCGGCGAAGAAGGAGGTGCGGGCGGTGGCGGGGTAGGACTCCAGCCACCGGGGCAGGTCGACGGGTGTGTAGGCGGTGCGGTCGCGGTCGTGCGCGAGGAGGCGCTCCAGGGCGGCGATGCCCTCCGCGGGGGAGATCATGGCGTAGCCGCGTTCCTCCATCGCGGTGCCGCGGCCGACCTCGGCCCACGGCCCCCAGTTGACGCAGGTGGCCGGTTGGCCCTGGGCCCGGCGCCAGGAGGTGAACTCGTCCAGCCAGGCGTTGGCCGCCGCGTAGGCGCTCTGCCCGGGGTTGCCCAGCAGTGAGGCGGCGGAGGAGAAGGTGACCCACCAGTCCAGCCGTTGGCCGCTCGTGGCGTGGTGGAGCAGCCATGCTCCGGTGGCCTTGGGGCGCCAGACCTTCTCCAGGAGGGCGGGGGAGAGAGTGGCCGCGGTCGCGTCCTCGACGACGGCGGCGGCGTGCACGACGCCGCGCAGCGGGTGGCCCGTGCCCTCGGCGGCCCTCACCAGTGTTTCGGCGACGCCCGGTTCGGCCAGGTCCCCGTTGACGACCTCGACGCGGGTGCCGAACTCCTCGGTGAGGGCGTCGAGGACGCCGCGGGTGGCCGCGGTGGGGGCGCTGCGGGAGGTGAGCACCACGGCTGCCGCGCCTCGTTCGGCCAGCCACCGGGCGACGAGCAGTCCGAGCCCGCCGAGTCCGCCCGTGACCAGGTAGCAGGCGTCGGCGTGGACGACGGGGACGTCCTCGGGGCGTACGGGCAGTGTGTCGGTGCCCTCGGTGGGCCAGGTCAGGACGAGTTTGCCCGTGTGCCGGGCGGCGGCCATGGTGTGGAAGGCCGACGGGGCCTCGGCGACGGGGTGTTCGGTGACGGGCAGCAGCGGCAGTGTGCCGTCCGCGAGCATGCCGGCCAGTTCGCGGTAGCCCTCGGCGAGCAGGGCAGGGTCCTGCTGCATCATCATCAGCACGTCGACGCCGGCGAAGGTGACGTTGCGGTGGAAGGGCAGCAGCCCCACGCGGGTGTTGGCGTAGATGTCCCGCTTGCCGAGTTCGACGAACCGCCCCCGGTGCGCCAGCAGGTCGAGGCCGGCGGTCTGCGCGGGCCCCGTGAGGGAGTTGAGCACCACGTCGACGCCGCGGCCCGCGGTGAGTGTGCGCACCTCGTCGGCGAAGTCGAGGGTGCGGGAGTCCATGACGTGGGGGACGCCCAGGCCGCGCAGGTACGTCCGCTTGGCCTCGCTGCCCGCGGTGGCCAGCACGTCGGCACCGTGGGCGCGTGCCAGGTTCAGCGCGGCGAGTCCCGTGCCGCCGCTCGCGGAGTGGATGAGCACCTTCTCGCCCGGCCGGATCCTTGCCAGGTGCCGCAGCGCGTACCAGGCGGTCAGGTAGGCGCACGGCAGTGCGGCGGCGTCCTGCGTGCTCACCCCGGCCGGCACCGCCAGGAGGCAGTCCGCGCGGACGGTCGCGAAGGAGGACATGACGGCCGACTGGGATCCGTCCACGAACATGGCGGCCACGCGGTCGCCCTCCCGCACGCCTTGGACGCCGTCTCCGACGGCGGCGACGACGCCCGCGCCGTCGAACGCGCACACGTCCATGCGCTCCTCGCCCGTGGAGAAGCGCTGGTAGACGCCCATGGCCTGGAGGACGTTGATGAAGTTGACGCTGGTGGCCTCGATGCGCACCTCGACCTCGCCGGGTCCCGGCCGGCGGCGGGGCTGGGCGACGAACTCCAGGGAGTCCAGGTCTCCGGGGTGCGACAGGTGCAGGGCCACCCGTTCGTGCGCGCGGTCGACGGCGGTGCGGCGGCGTTCTCCCTCCTCCAGCGGGACGTTGCGCAGGCGCGCCAGGTGCCGTGTTCCGTGCCGATAGGCGATCTCGTCCTGCTCGTCGGGGCAGGACAGCAGTTCGGATGCCACCTCGGCGACCGGCGTCAGCGGGGTGATGTCCAGGACACCGGGGCGCAGTTCGGGGTGTTCGTAGCTCAGTACCCGTACCAGCCCGCGCAGCCCCGCCTGGGCCAGTTCCGGCCGGTCCTCGGGCGTGACCTGCTGCGCGGTGACGGTGACGGTCCACAGGCGCGGCGCCGTCCCGCCGTCCCCGGTGTCCGTCAGCGCGCGGGCCGTCGCCACCAGGCGGGCGACCTGCTCCCGTGCCCGGCGGTCGCAGGGCACGGACGCGCTGCCGGGCGCCGGCAGGTACACCACTGCCTGCGGTGCCTGTCCGCCGGCCCCGCACGGCAACCCCGGCGCGGTGTGGTCCTCGGGGTCGAGCGTACGGATGTCCACGGTGGTGCCCAACTCCTCCAGGGCGCCGCCGAGCGAGGCGGCGAACGCCTCGCGCCCGGGTTCCGCCAGGAGGGCCCAGGGTCCGGTCGCCGGCCGCGGCGCCGGGCGCTCGCCAGGCTCCCACGAGGCCTGGAGCAGACGGCGGCCGAAGCGCTCCTGGGCGCTCTCGGCGGGCACGTGGCGGAACTCCACTCCGGTGGCGTCGGCGGCCACGGCTCCGTCGTCGTCCCACAGCCGGAAGTCCGCCAGGTATCCGTCGCCGTCCACCGACCGGAGGGTGACCAGGCAGTGCCCGCTCAGCGGGACCTTCCCGTACAGCCGCAGTTCCCCGATGCTCCGAGGCAGGATGCCTCCGGCGGGCACGGTGCCGGTGCGCAGCACGGCGCCCGCGACGGCCTGGAGACAGGTGTCCAACGCGACCGGGTGGCAGTGCAGCGTCTGCGCGCCGGCCCGGCCCTCGTCGGGTACCCGGAGACGGGCCAGGAGGCGGGCGCCCGCGCGGTCGGCGGGTGTGTCGTCCGCGTGCAGGGACTGCAGGCCGAGGAACGCGGCGCCGTGGTGCACGCCGCGCTCCTCACGCATCTGCCGGTAGACGTCCGAGACGTCCACGGCATGGGGGAACAGGGCCGGCAGGTCCCGCGGATCGCAGCCTTGCGGGGCGGGTCGGTCCTCGGGTACCGCGTGCAGGTGCGCGCGGGCGTGCTCGACGCGGGTGCCGTCGGAAGCCGCGCCGGCCACCCGCCAGTAGGCGGTGTCGGCACCGGCCGCTTCGGCGGTCGCGGTGACGGGCGTGCCGTCGGCGGCAGGCAGCAGCAGCCGTTCCAGATCGACGCCGGTGAGGCGCAGGCGCTCTGGTCCGGTGGCGTACAGGTCGGCGGCGGCGGCCACGGCCATCTCGCACAGCGCGGCGCCGGGCACCACGACGACGTCGTTGACGCGGTGCGCGTCCAGCCAGGGCAGTGTCGTGGGCGTGAGGCGGGTCTGCCACAGGTGGCGGCCCTCGCCGTCCGGGTCGGCGACGTGCGCTCCGGTCAGCGGATGCGCGGCGGGCGCGGAGCGCGCCCCGGCGGACAGCCGCAGCGGGGAGGGATCGACGACGTACCGCGTGCGCTCCCAGGTGGTCGGCGGCACGTCGGCCAGGAGACCGTCACGGTAGCGGTCGGACCAGTCCAATGGGTGGCCGGCGCAGTGCAGCGCCGCCACGTGGCTGTGGAACGCCAGCGCGTCGTCGGTGTCGCGCAGCAGGGACGGCACGACCGCGGTTCCCGTGTGGCCGTGCGCGGTGAGCGTGGCCTGCACCGGGTGGGTCAGTACGGGGTGCGGGCCGATCTCGACGAACAGCCGGTGCCCGTCCTCCGCAGCGGCCTGCACCGCGTCGGCGAAGCGCACCTCCTGGCGCAGGTTGTCCGACCAGTAGGCGGCGTCGAAGTCGGCCTGTGCGCGCGGGTCCGCGGTGACGGTGCTGTAGAAGTCCGCTGTCGGCGTGCCCGCGGTGACGCCGGCGAGCGCGTCGGCGAGGTCGGCCAGTACGGGGTCCATGTGGGCGGTGTGCGAGGCGACGTCCACCTCGACGACGCGGATGCCCACGCCGCGGGCGTCCCACTCGTCGGCGAGGCGGCGGATGCGGTCGGCGTCGCCGCCGACGACGGTGTTGTGGGGCGAGGTGACGACCGCGACGGTGACACCCCGCACGTCCTGCTCCGCGAGCAGCCGTTCGACCTCGTCACGGCTCAGGGCGACCGAAGCCATCAGGCCCTGCCCGGCGGTGCGCAGGATCAGGCGCGAGCGGCGGCAGATGACCCGCACCCCGTCCCGGACGCTCAGCGCTCCGGCGGCCACCGCGGCGGCGACCTCTCCCATGGAGTGGCCGATCACGGCCGCGGGCCGGACGCCGTGGGAGCGCCACATCGCGGCGAGACCCAGCTGGATCGCGAAGATCACCGGCTGCACCCGGTCGAACCCGGTCACCACCTCGGGGTGGTGGAGGGTCGCACGGAGCGAGAAGCCGGACTCCTCTGCGACGAGTGGTTCGAGCTCGTCGACGACCCGGGTGAAGTCGGGATCGTGATCGAGCAGGTGCCGGCACATGCCCGCCCACTGCGAGCCGTGTCCGGAGAAGACCCACACCACGCCCTCTCCGGCGTCCGGCAACGCCCTGCCGGTTGCCACCCCGGTGGGGGGCGCGGTCCCGGCCGCCAGTTCCTCCAGCCGTGCCGCCAGCTCCTCACGGGTGGCGGCGACGACGGCGGCCCGCTCACGGGAGGGCGAGCGGCGCAGGGCCAGCGTGTGCGCCACGTCGGCCAGCGGCACCTGGGACCCCTCGCCCCGCAGCCACCGGGCCAGGCGTCCTGCCGCGGACCGCAGGGCCGCGGGCGTGCCGGCGGACAGCGGGAACACCCGCAGCGCCTCGTCGTCCCGCCCCGGCACCGGCCCGCCCTCCGCAGCCGGCCGGTCCGGGCGCCGTGCGGCGGGTAGCGGCCGGCCCGCGCGCCGCGCGGGCGAGTGCGCGGGCGGCTGCTCCAGCACCACGTGCACGTTGGTGCCGCTGATGCCGAAGGAGGACACCGCGGCCAGCCGGGTGGCGTCCCGCACCGGCCACTCGGTCGTGGCGGTGGGCACGAACAGCCGGGT
Source organism: Streptomyces sp. PU-14G (assembly GCF_041028275.1). NCBI lineage: Bacteria > Bacillati > Actinomycetota > Actinomycetes > Kitasatosporales > Streptomycetaceae > Streptomyces > Streptomyces sp. PU-14G. Next base: position 2,073 of record NZ_JASKYT010000208.1, on the reverse strand, counting down.
ACCGCCGGGGTCGATCTGCGGGTTCCAGCTGGTGAAGTGCAGGCTGGCCGGCACCATGCCGTGCCGCAGCGACGCGATCGCCTTCAGCAGACCCGCCACGCCCGAGACGGGTTCGGTGTGGCCGATGTTCGTCTTCACCGATCCCAGCGCGCACCGGTCGCGGCCCTTGCCGTAGACCGCGGCCACCGCGGCGAACTCGATCGGGTCGCCCACCGCCGTGCCGGGGCCGTGCCCCTCTACCATCCCGACGTCACCGGCCTCGACGCCCGCCCGCTCCAACGCCAGGCGGTAGAGGTCGATCTGCGCGGGCTCGGAGGGCGCGCTCAGCCGAGTGCCCCGGCCGTTCTGGTTGACCGCCGTGCCACGCAGCACCGCCAGTACCCGGTCCCCGGCCCGTGCCGCGTCCGACAGGCGCTTGAGCACGACCACGCCGCAGCCCTCACCGCGGACGTAACCGTCGGCGTCGGCGTCGAAGGCGTGGCAACGCCCCGTGGGGGAGAAGACGCCCCACAGCGCGGGCGCGATGACCCCCTCGGGGCCCAGCGTCAGCATGGAAGCACCGGCCAGGGCCACGTCGGACTCTCCGGTGCGCAGGCTCTGGCAGGCGGAGTGCACGGCGACCAGCCCGGACGCGCACGCGCTCTCCACGACGACCTGAGGCCCCCTCAGGTTCAGCATGAAGCCCACGCGGCCTGGACCGATGCTGTCGAAGCCGGTGTACATCGCGTAGGCGTTGACGTCTTCCAACGGCCGCTGCACCCGCAGCATGTAGTCCTTCTGGTAGATCCCGAAGAACATGCCTGTCGGCGTGCCTGACAACCGCGCGGCCGGGATGCCGGCGTGCTCGATGGCCTCCCAGACCACTTCGGACAGCAGCCGGTGCTCCGGATCGACCCACGGCGCTTCCTGCGCGTTGATGCCGAAGAACTCCGGCTCGTAGGCGTAGACGTCGTCGTCCAGGAAACAGCCGTAGCGCAGCCGGGCCGCGACCTGGGCGGGAAGGCCGGCCAGCTCCGCCTGCCCCCACCGCTCCCGGGGAACCTCCCGCATCGTCTCCCGACGCGCCGCCAGCAACCGCCACAGCGAGGTGAGGGACCGCACCTCCCCCGGGAACCGGCAGGCGGCTCCCACGATCGCGATCGGTTCGTCCTGGTCCGCTCCGGGCTCCGCGATGTCGGGCTGTGCGTGCATGGGCGGTCCGTCCTTCGCCATCAGGAAACCGGGAGGCGGCCAGGTGCGGCACGCTCTCCGCCGCGCCGTCGGATCGATCTTGCGAGGCACTGGCCATTTCGGCATGCGGCGCGGGCACGGGCCAAGGGCGTACGGGCCCCGGGCGGGAGCACGGTGGCCGGCGCGAATGCCTCAACGCACCGGGTTCAGCCGCTTGGGCGGGTTCTTAACGGATCATCGATGCCGGGCCGGGGTGCGGTCTCGGACGGGACGTCCCCCACCCGCGCGGCGAACCCGCACCGGCTTGCGCCGTCCGTGCCGTGTGTTCGACGCGGGGAGGCGGCGCGACGGAGAACAGGTGACCGCAGGCCGCGTGTTCTCCTGCGGCGAGGGGCTAGCGGGGAGTCATCGCGCGCTCGGCGCGTGCGGCGGCGTCGCGGGCTGCTTCGAGGCGCGCCTGGTGCTCCACGACGGCGGAGAACGCGCTGCCCGACTCGCCGGGTATCTGGTTGCGCATCCGCACCACGGCCACCCCGGCCAGGATCGCCGTTTCCAGGTCGGGGATCTCGAGCCAGAGGGCGTGGGCGCAGTCCGCCACCGCTTCGGCCTGTTCGTCGGCTCCTTGGTAGTGCCAGCGTTCGGCCACGTCCCGGTAGAGCCGGACCGCGCCGCTGACGTCACCGGCCAAGGAGGTGATGCGGGCACGGGCCTCACGGATGCGCAGGGCGTCGGGGTGGGACAGGCCGAGCGCGTTGGCGGTCTGGTCGTCGAGCCGTGCGGCCAGCGCCAGCGCGTGGTCCACCCGGCCCGCTGCCGCGTGGGCGTTGAGGTGGGCCACGGCCTCGGCGGGGGAGCCGGGCGCCAGGGGCGCCCCGGCGGCCGGGGCCTGGGCCGGGGCGGGTG
>NZ_JASKYT010000207.1:0-13998 GCF_041028275.1 Streptomyces sp. PU-14G | reverse complement strand
AACGACAGGCGCGTGGGAGACCACAGGGAAGGGAGCCCCCCCCCCCCCCCCCCCCCCCCCCCCCCCCCCCCCCCCCCCCCCCCCCCCCCCCCCCCCCCCCCCCCCCCCCCCGCATCTCTCGGCAGGCCCCCACACCTCTCGGCAGGTCCCCCGCGGCGCTGCGGGCGTCCCGGGCGCGGCCTCGGGGCGCCGCGAACCCGTGCCGTATCCGGCTTCTTTCCGTTCGGGATAATGGCTCCACGCCCACACAGTGTTCTGTATAGCGAACGACAGGCGCGTGGGAGACCACAGGGAAGGGAGGGGCCGTGAGCGGTCCTGAAGCGGCGGAGAGGTCGATCCGGGGCATGCTGGCCCGCAACCTGAAGCGGGCGCGGGCCCAGCGGGGGCTGTCGATCTCGGAGCTGTCGCGGCGCTCGAAGATCGGCAAGGCGACGCTGTCGCAGCTGGAGTCCGGCACCGGGAATCCGACCATCGAGACGGTCTTCAGCCTCTCCCGCGTGCTGGAGGTGCCCATCTCCGACCTGCTGGACGCTCGGCCGCCGGCCGGGTTGCGGGTGGTGCGGGCCCAGGAGGTGGAGGTGCTCAGCGGCGAGGGCGTGGACCTGCGCCCGCTCCAGCGGATCGAGTCGGGCGAGGGCGTCTTCGAGGTGTACGACCAGCAGGTCAGGGCGGGTGAGCGCCGGGACTCGCTGGGCCATGTGGGGGTGGAGCACACCATCGTGCAGGCCGGGCGGCTCGGGGTGAGCGTGGAGGGCCACGAGGTGGAGTTGGGGCCCGGCGACTACGTGGGCTTCGATGCCACGCTGCCGCACAGTTACACGGCGCTGGACGGCACCGTGCGCTCGGTCCTGCTCCTCCAGTACCGCGCGGACCAGCGGTTGCCTCCGGACGCCGCGCACACCCACTCCGGCGAGAGCGCACCGCACCCCTCTGAGTGAGGGCACCTCTCGCAACCGTTGACACCCCTGTGACGCGGGGAATACCGTCCCTCTCGTTCGCTTTACCGAACGAGGAGGTTCGATGAACGGAACGCGGGCCGTGGTGCTCGGTGCCGGCATCATCGGCGCGGCCTGCGCTCGCGAACTCGCCTTGGCCGGAGCGGCGGTGACCGTCGTCGACCGGGGCGGACCCGCGGCGGCGACCACCTCGCACGGCGAGGGCAACGTGCTCGTCTCCGACAAGGGCCCCGGCCCCGAACTCACGCTCGCGCAGCTCTCCCGCGCCCTGTGGCCCGAGGTGCTGGCCCAGGTAGCCGACCGGTCGGCCGAGGGGCGCCGGGCCGCACAGGCCGCCGAGTGGGACCCCAAGGGCGGCATCGTGGTCGCGACGACCAGCGCCGGAGCACACGGACTCGCCCGCTTCGCCGACACCCAGCGCTCGGCCGGTGTGCGGGCGGAGGCGCTGGAGCCCGACGCGCTCCGGGAGGCCGAACCGTACGTCACCCGCGAGCACACCGCCGCCGTGCACTACGCCGAGGACGCCCAGGTGCAGCCGGCGGGCGCGGCGACGGCGCTGCTGACGGACGCCCTCGCCGCGGGCGCGACGCTGCGCGGCGGCGAGGAGGTGCGCTCGGGGGTCGTCCGCGGCGGCAGGCTCACCGGTGTGCGCACCACGCGCGGGCTCCTGGAGGCCGACCTGTTCGTCAACGCGGCGGGCCCCTGGTCCGGCGCGCTCGCCGCCCGCCTCGGCGCCCCCGTCGGCGTCGCACCCCGGCGCGGCGACGTCCTGGTGACGACGCCGCTGCCGCCCACCGTCTTCCACAAGGTCTACGACGCCGACTACGTGGGTGCCGTCGGCAGCAGTGAGGAGGAGTTGCAGACCTCCGCCGTGGTCGAGTCGACCCGCGCGGGCAGCGTGCTGATCGGCTCCTCGCGCCGCCGCGTCGGCTTCGACGACCGGCTGCGGCCCGAGGTGCTCTCGGCCGTCGCCGCCAAGGCGCTGCGGCTCTTCCCCTCGCTCGCCCGGGTGCCGGTGATGCGCGCCTACGGCGGCTTCCGGCCGTACGTGGCCGACCACCTCCCCGTCATCGGAGCCGATCCCCGGCTGCCCGGCCTGTGGCACGCGAGCGGCCACGAAGGCGCCGGGATCGGGCTGTCGGTGGGCACCGGGCGGCTCCTGCTCCATCTCGTGCTCGGCCGGACGCCTCCGCTGGACGCCGCCGCGTTCCGGGTGGACCGCCCGGCCGTACTCCGACCCCGCCAGTACCAGCAAGAGGAGCGGACATGAGCCCTCGACTCGTACCCACCGAGCGCGACGCGACGGGCCGCACCGACCGGCCGCTGCGGATCACCGTCGACGGCGTGCCGGCCGACGGCATCGCCGGCCAGACGCTGGCGGGCCTCATGCTCGCCTCCGGCCGGTCCTCCTGGCGCAACGGCCCCTCCGGCGCCCCGCGCGGCGTGTTCTGCGGCATCGGGGTCTGCTTCGACTGCCTGGTCACGGTCAACGGCGAGCCCGACGTGAGGGCCTGCCGCCGACGGGCCGCCGACGGCGACGAGGTCACCACCCAGTCCCGCGCCGGGCACGGTTCCGCGGCCGGAACGGGAACCGGGAGCCGACCCGCGCAGACCTCCGCGGGCACCCGCACGGACGGGCCCGGAGCCTGGGAGGGACGGTGACGACCATGTCGGCACCACGTCGCGTCGCGGTCGTCGGCGCGGGACCCGCCGGGCTCTCCGCGGCACACGCGGCACTGGCCGCGGGGGCGCGGGTGACGTTGATCGATGCCGCCGAGGAGCCCGGCGGCCAGTACCACCGCACGGTGCCCGAGGCGTACGAGGCGAAGCGGCCGGGACATCTCCAGCACGGGTGGCGGGCGTTCGCCCTGCGGCGCCGCCGGGTGCTGGCACACCCCCGGTGCACCTGGCTGCCGCGGACCTCGGTGTGGGCGCTGGAGCGGCCCCGGGCGGGACACGAGGGGCCGCCCCGGGTGCACCTGCTGTCCCCAGCCCCGGCGGACGGCGCGGGACGCACCCGGCACACGCTCGACGTGGACGCCCTCGTGCTGGCCGTGGGCGCTCACGACCGCGTGCTGCCGTTCCCCGGCTGGCAGTTGCCGGGAGTCTGCACGGCGGGCGCCGCGCAGGCGCTGGCCAAGGGGGAGCGGGTGGCGGTCGGCGACCGGGTGGTCGTCGCGGGCTCGGGCCCCTTCCTCCTCCCGGTGGCGGCCTCCCTGCTGGACGTCGGCTCCCGCGTGCTGGAGGTGCTGGAGGCCAACACCGCTGCGACGACGGCGCGTGGCTGGGGGCGCCGCCCGTGGGAGCTGGCCGCGCAGGCGGGCAAGGCGGCGGAGCTGGCCGAGCACGCCGCGGCGCTGGCCCGCCACCGGGTGCCGTACCGGACGGGCCGCACCGTGGTCGAGGCTCGCGGGGACGGCCGGGTGGAGGAGGTCGTCACGGCTCGGCTGCGCGCCGACTGGTCGGTTCTCGACGGTACGCGGCGCACGGTCGCCGTGGACGCCGTGTGTGTCAGCCACGGCTTCAGCCCCCAACTGGAGTTGCCGCTCGCCGCGGGATGCGCGCTGGTCGAGCCCGCCGCACCCCGCCCAGGTGCGGCGGGCGACGGCGACGCGCCCGGCGCCCGAGGGACCGGCCCGTCCGGTGCCGGTGGTGCGTTCGGAGCGCCCGGAGCGCCCGGAGCGCCCGGAGCATTCGTACGCGTCGACGACGAGCAGCGCACCAGCGTGCCCGGGGTGTTCGCCGCAGGTGAGATCACCGGCATCGCCGGGGCACCGGCCGCGCGGGCCGAGGGCGCCGTCGCCGGGTGGGCCGCCGCGGCGGGCGCGCCACGGAACGCGGGGCCCCGGCGGGCGCTGCGGGCGCTGCGGGCGCTGCGGCGCAGCCGCGACGAGGGGCGGGCGTTCGCCGAACGGCTCGCCCGCGCCCACCCGATCGGCGCCGCGTGGCCGGGCTGGCTGCGGCCTCAGACCGTGGTGTGCCGCTGCGAGGAGACCGACTACGGCTCGCTGTGTGCCGCTTTCGCCGCCGAGGCCGGTGCCGCGCCGCGGGTCGCCAAGCTGAACACCCGCGCGGGACTCGGCCCATGCCAGGGCCGGATCTGCGGGCCGACGGTCGCCGAACTGCGCCGCAGGATCGCCGGGGAGGCCACCGAGAGGCCGGCCGAGGGCCTGGCCCCGGCCGGACCGCACCGCAGACCGCTCGCCCAGCCCATCCGGCTCGGCGAACTGGCCGCCCCGCCCACCCCGCTGACCGACCCGGACCACCGCCCCGAACCGGAGCACCGCCCCGAACAGGATCACCGTCCCGAACAGGAGCACCGCCCCGAACCGGATCACCGTCCCGAACAGGAGAGCAGTTCATGAGCGAGAACAAGCAGTCGTCGCGCGGTCTCGGCGGTGTCGTGGTGGCCACCGCGCTGCCCTACCGCGAGGATGCGGCGGCCCCCGCGGGCCTCGCCGTCGACTACGACCGGTACGCCGAGCACTGCCGCTGGCTGGTGGAGCGCGGCTGCCACGGTGTGGGTCCCAACGGTTCGCTGGGCGAGTACTCGTCGCTGACGGACGAGGAGCGCCGCACCGTGGCGCGCACCGCCGTCGAGGCGGTGGACGGGGCCGGCACGGTGGTGGTCGGCGTGCACGGGGTCGGGTCGCACCAGGCCCGGCACTGGGCCGAGGTCGCCGCGGAGGACGGCGCGGACGGGGTGCTGTGCCTGCCCCCGACGCTGTACCGCGCCAACAAGGGCGAAATACTGGCACATTTCACGGCAGTGGCCTCCGTCGGGCTGCCGGTGATGATCTACAACAACCCCCTCGACACCAAGGTCGACCTCACCCCCGAGCTCATCGCGGAAGCCGCGCAGATCGACAACGTGGTGGCCGTCAAGGAGTTCTCCGGCGACGTGCGCCGGGTGCTGGAGATCAGGGAGCGGACCGCAGGGACCGGTCTGGAGGTGATCAGCGGGGCCGACGACGTGGTGCTGGAGAGCCTGCTGATGGGCGCGAGCGGCTGGTTCGCCGGGTTCCCCAACGTCTTCCCCGCCGAGTCGGCCCGGCTGTTCGAGCTGGCCAGGGCCGGCGAGCTCGAACAGGCGCGGGAGCTGTACGAGCCGCTGGTGGCCGCGTTCCGGTGGGACTCGCGCACCGAGTTCGTCCAGGCGATCAAGCTGGGCATGGAGCAGGTCGGCCGGTTCGGCGGCCCCTGCCGCCCGCCGCGCGGCCCGCTGACGGAGGCGATGCGCGAGCAGGTGGAGGCCGACATGGCACGCGCGATCGCCGCCCTCGACGCGCGAGGGGCAGCCTGATGCGCTCGGTCCGTACGCTCAGCGCCGTCGACTCGCACACCGAGGGCATGCCCACCCGGGTCGTCACCGGCGGCGTGCCGCCCCTGCCGGGCGCGACGATGGCCGAGCGCCGCACCCACGCCGTCCACCACCTGGACGAGCTGCGCCGGTTCCTGGTGGACGAGCCGCGCGGGCACCCCGCGATGAGCGGGGCCCTGCTCCAGCCGCCGACCCGCCCCGACGCCGACTGGGGTGTGGTCTACGTGGAGGTCAGCGGCTTCCTGCCGATGTGCGGGCACGGCACCATCGGGGTGGCGACCGTGCTGGTGGAGACGGGCATGGTCGAGGTGACCGAGCCGGAGACGCGGGTGCGGCTCGACACCCCGGCGGGGCTGGTCGAGGCGCGGGTCACCGTGCGGGACGGGGTGGCCGAGAAGGTCACCCTGCGGAACGTGGACGCGTTCGCGCTGGAGCTGGACGCCTCCGTCACCGTCCCCGGTCTCGGCGAGATCCGCTACGACATGGCGTACGGCGGCAACTTCTACGCCATCGTCGAACTCGACCAGCTCGGCCTCCCGTTCGACCGCTCACGCAAGGACGAGATCCTCTCCGCGGGCCTGTCCCTCATGCACGCCGTCAACGAGCAGAACCGCCCCGCACACCCGGTGGACCCCGCCATCGGCGGCTGCAAGCACGTGCAGTTCCTCGCGCCGGGCTCGACCGGGCGGCACTCGCGCAACGCGATGGCGATCCACCCGGGCTGGTTCGACCGCTCCCCCTGCGGCACGGGCACCTCGGCGCGGATGGCGCAGCTGCACGCGCGCGGCGAGCTGCCGCTGCACACCGAGTTCGTGAACGAGTCGTTCATCGGCACCCGCTTCGTGGGGCAGCTGCTCCGCACCGTCGAGGTCGGCGGGCTGCCCGGGGTGGTGCCCGAGTTCTCCGGCCGGGCGTGGATCACCGGCACGGCGAACTACCTGCTGGACCCGCGCGATCCGTTCCCGCATGGCTTCGTGCTGTAGGCCGGATGGCCGCGCGCCGTAGGCCGGGTCGCCGCGCACCGTAGGCCGGGTCGCCGCGCACCGTAGGCCGGAGAGGAGGGACCCCTCATGTCCCGTACGACCCCCGCAAGACGCCCTCGCCCGTCCCCCTCCCCCGCGGGGTTGTTCTCCCGCGCCGGGATCTTCCGTCTCAAGCCCGTCGACTCCTCCGAGGAGGAGACGCGGGGCGGCCTCAAACGGTCCATGGGCCTGTGGCAGCTGGTCGCGCTCAGCCTCGGCGGACTGGTCGGCGCGGGCGTGTTCTCGCTGGCCGGTGTCGTGGCCAACCAGGACGCGGGGCCCGCGGTGATGATCTCGTTCCTGATCGCGATCGTCGCCAGCGGCGCCGCCGCGCTGTGCTACGCCGAATTCGCCGGCATGATCCCGAAGGCCGGCTCGGCCTACACCTACTCCTACGCGGCCCTGGGCGAAGTGGTCGGCTGGGCGATCGGCTGGGACCTGCTGCTGGAGTACACCGCGATCGTCGCGGTGGTGGCCATCGCCGTCTCCGGGTATTTCTCCTACATCCTGGAGCGGATCGGCATCGACCTGCCGAACTGGATGCTGGGCGCCCCCGGCACCGGCTCCGGGCACAGGGTGGACGTGTTCGCCGCGCTGCTGTGCCTCCTCCTGGCGTTCGTCCTCTCGCGCGGCACCAAGGAGGCCGCGCGGTTCGAGACGGTGCTGGTCGCGGTGAAGCTGGGCATCGTCGCGCTGGTGGTGGCCGCGGGCGCCTTCCACATATCGGCGGGCAACTTCTCCCCCTTCATGCCGTTCGGCATCGGCGGCGCGTTCACCGGCGCGGCCACCGCCTTCTTCGCCGTCTACGGGTACGACGCGATGAGCGCCGCCGCCGAGGAGAGCTCCGAGGCCAAACGGCTGCTGCCGAAGGCCATCATGATCTCGCTCGCCATCGCCGCCGTCGTCTACCTGCTGGTGTGCGTGGTGCTGCTCGGCATGCAGGACTACCGGCACATCGACACTTCCAGCCCCTTCTCCAGCGCGCTGGACTCCGTGGGTCTCGGCGTGCTCGGACTCGTCGTGGCGGTCGGCGCCGTGATCGGCGTGACCACCTCCGCGTTCGCCAACATGCTCGCCGTCACCCGGGTGTGGTTCTCGATGAGCCGCGACGGGCTGCTGCCCCGCTCCTTCGCCCGCAACCACCCGCGCCGCCACGTGCCGACCCGGGTGATCTGGCCCGTCGGCATCGGCTCCGCGGTGATCGCGGGCTTCCTGCCCATCCGGGAGGCCGCGGACCTGACCAACATCGGCATCCTGGTGGCCTTCACCGTCGTGGCCGTGGCCATCGTCGTGCTGCGCCGCACGCGGCCCGACCTGCCGCGTGCGTTCCGCACCCCCCTGGTGCCGCTCGTGCCGGTGATCGGTATCGCCTTCTCCTGCTGGCTGATAGCCAACCTCGACCCGGTCACCTGGCTGCGCTTCGCCGGCTGGATGGCCCTCGGCATGGTCGTCTACGGCCTCTTCGGCTTCCGCAACTCCGTCGAGAACCCCCGCACCCACCCCGCGCCGCCCGGCAACGAGGAGGAAACCCCGCCCCATGAGTGACACCGAGACCACGCACGTCCACGAAACAGTGCGCGCCGCCGCAGCCGCAGCGCCCGCCTGCGCCGGCGCCTCACCCTCCCACAGGGCCGGCGCGCTGACGGCCGTCGCGGACGCGCTGGAGACCGAGCGCGCGGCACTGGTCGCGACCGCCGACGCGGAGACGTCGCTCGGGCCCGCCCGGCTGAACGGCGAACTGTCCCGCACGGCCTTCCAGTTGCGCCTGTTCGCCGACGAGGTACGCACCGGCGCCCTCTTCGACGCACGCCTGGACCGCCCCGCCCCCGAGTGGCCCCCAGGCCCCCGACCCGACCTGCGCCGCTACCGCACGGCACTCGGCCCCGTCCTGGTGTTCGCGGCGAGCAACTTTCCCTTCGCCTTCAGCGTGGCGGGCGGCGACACCGCCTCGGCGTGGGCCGCGGGCTGCCCCGTCGTCGTCAAGGCGCACCCGGGCCACCCGGAGTTGTCGCGCCGTACGGCCGCCGTCGTCCGCCGGGCGCTCGCCGAAGCGGAGGCGCCGCAGGGGATGTTCGCGCTGATCGAGGGCGAACAGGCAGGAGTCGAGGCGCTACGGCACCCGGCGCTGGCTGCCGCCGCGTTCACCGGATCGCAGCGCGGCGGCCTGGCCCTGGCGCGGATCGCCGCCGAGCGCGGGACACCGATCCCCTTCTACGGCGAACTGGGGAGCGTCAACCCCGTCGTGGTCACGCCCGGCGCCGCCCGGGCACGCAGCGAGGAGATCGCCGAAGGGTACGTCGGCTCCGTCACCCAGGGCGCGGGCCAGTTCTGCACCAACCCGGGCCTGCTGTTCGTGCCCCGTGCCGCCGAAGCCCTCGTCGACGGGATCGCCACACGGCTGCGCGGCGTGCCCGGTGCACCGATGCTGGGCGGCTGGATCGCCGACGGCTACGCGGCGGGCGCCCGGCGGCTCGCCAAGCTGCCGGGGGTGCGCACGGTGGTCCGGCCGGACGGGCCCGAGGAGGCGGGCGCGCCGGGCCCGCGTCTGCTGGCCATGGAGCTCGCCGCGTTCACCGCGGCGGGCACGGCGGCCACCGAGGAGTGCTTCGGCCCGCTGGGGCTGGTGGTCACCTACGACGACGTCGCCGCCCTCGGTGAGGCGGTCGCGGCGCTGCCGGGGCAGCTGACGGCGAGCCTGCACGCGGAGCCGTCCGAGGCGGCCGGTCTCGGCGCCCTGGCCGGCGCGTTGGCGGCCCGTGCCGGGCGGCTGCTGTGGAACCAGTGGCCCACCGGCGTGTCCGTGACCCACGCGATGCAGCACGGAGGCCCCTTCCCTGCGACCACCGCGCCGACCACCACCTCGGTGGGCACGGCCGCCCTCGAACGCTTCCTGCGCCCCGTCGCCTACCAGTCCTGCCCGCCTCAGCTGCTGCCGCCGCCGCTGCGGGACGACAACCCGTGGGGCGTGCCGCAGCGGGTGTCCGGCTGAGCGCCCGCAGCGCACGGGTCTCCGTCAGCCGGCAGACGCCGCCGCGGCCCGGCGCTCGGCGTACGCCTTCCGGTCCACGGCGAGCGTCCCGGCGGCGTCGTCGTGCCAACAGCGGTGGTAGGGCCGGTCCCACAGGCAGGCGGCGACGTTCACCAGCCCCACCAGCGGTATGACCGTCAGGAAAAGGTAGAAGAACTCCCGCCACAGCGCCTGGAAGAAGCCCACGTTCCGGCCCGTGCGCATCCGCACGATGCGCACGCCCAGCAGCCACTTGCCCGGCGTGGAACCGAACCGGGCCAGGGCGCTCGGGTACAGCAGCACCCACAGCAGCCCGGCGCAGCAGAGCGAGGCGACCGCCCGCGCGTTCCCCTCCTCGGTCAGCCCGGTGACGACGCCGCCGAGCAGGCCGGTGAGAGCGCCCCAGAGGAGGAAGTCCACGATGCGCGCCGTCCAGTGGCGCAGTCGGCTCGCGAGCACGATGGCCGCCGCCCGCTGCTGTCCGGGTGCTGGTGGCGCTCCCGTCGGCGGACCTTGCGGCGCTGTGCTGCCGGTCGACGGAACATGGTGCGGCGGCACTTGCCCCCCAAGCTGTGGCTGTGTGCGGAAACTGCTCCGCGTCTCGCGTCGGTTCGCCGTGCGGGCGCCGCGCCGAGACTCCGGTCATACTAATCGGCGCCGGGTCCGGCTCCGGTCCTGGGCTTGGTCCCGGCCCTGGCCCTGGCCCTGGCCCCGGCCCCGGTTCTGGTCTTGGGCCCGGCCCCGGCCGTGGTCCTGGCTTGGTCCTCCGGTCCCGGCCCTTGCGTCTCGGTCCGGGAGGTCAGTGGGTGGTGTCCCGTTCCGGGCGGGACAGGCCCAGGGCGAGTTCCGCCGTGGCGAGCACTCGGGTGGGATCGAGCGGCGGTTCCTGGCTCACCTGGTCGACGACGGCGAACGGGTCGCAGTGGCGGACCCGGCCGTCGAGGCCCATGGCGGTCAGGACGTACCGGTAGCCGCCCGGGGCGGACGCGTCGGGCGTGGCTTCCCAGTGCGCGCCCTTGCCCCGCACCATGAAGTCCGCCACGAACGAGACCAGGTCGGTGTGGAGCGTCACCCGGTCCGACTCCTCCAAGTCGGCGAGCGGCAGCCGGGAGACGTAGTTCTCCCACGCGGGCAGGGCGGCCAGCGGGTCGGCACGGTAGGCCGTGGCGGAGACCCCCAGCATGTCCGCGAGGCGGGCGGCGTTCGCCTGGCACTCCTCGGCCCATGAGGCCAGGTTCTCTTCCGTCTCGTTCCGCCGCGCTTTCATACGGCACAACCTACTCAGCCCGCCGTGCGCGCGCGACATCCCCACCCGCCTTGGCGCCGCCCTGTGCCACCGCCTGCCGGCGGCGGGCGCGGGAGCGTGCGGCGGCGGTCCTGGCCCCCGCCCCCGCACCCGCCACCAGGGCGAGCGCCACCATGAGCGCGCTGACCCACAGCGGGGCCCGGTAGCCGAGGCCCGCACCGAGCGCGGCACCGCCGGCCCACGGGCCGAGCGCGGCCCCGACGTTGAACGCCGCCGTGGCGAAGCCGCCCGCCAGGGTGGGCGCCTCGGCCGCCGCGTACAGGGCCTGCGCGATCAGCGTCGTCCCCACACCGAACGAGAGAGCGCCCTGCACGAGGACGAGGACCACAGCGGCGACCGGGCTCTTTGCCACCAGCGCGAACAGCACCCATCCCGCGCACAGCACGGTTCCCCCCACGGTCAGCAGGCGCACAGGGCGGGCGTCGGCCATCCTGCCCGCGGCGGTCACACCGAGGAACGAGCCGAGACCGAAGAGGGCCAGCAGCACCGGCACCCAGGCGGTGCCGAACCCGGTGACCTCGGTGATCAGCGGCGCGAGGTAGGTGAAGGTGCAGAAGGTGGCACCGTTGACGAGAGCCCCCAGCAACAGCGTCGTCAGCAGCCGGGGCCGGCGCAGCGCCCCCAGCTCGCCCCGCACACCGACCGCCGCGTCCACGCCCCCCAAGGCGCCACGCGGCAGGCAACGCACGAGGGCGCACAGCGCCGGCACGGACACCAGCGCGACGGCGAGGAAGGCGGCGCGCCAGCCCCACACCTGACCGAGCGCCGCACCCGCGGGCACCCCGGCCACGCACGCGAGGGTGACCCCGCTCAGCAGCACGGCGGTGGCGCGGCCCTTGGCGTCGGGGGCCACCATGGCGGCGGCGGCCGTCAACGCGACGGCGAGGAAACCGGCGTTGGCGAGGGCGCCGACGACCCGCGTGCCGACCAGCACCGCGAAGCTGCCGGTCACCGCCCCGACCACGTGCACCAGCACGAAGACGCCCAGAAAACCGAGCAGGGCCCGTCGGACGTTCCAACGGCGGCTCCATACCGCCATCAGCGGGGCACCGGCGACCATTCCCACTGCGAACGCCGAGGTCAGCAGCCCGGCCGAGGAGACGGACACGTCCAGATCTGCGGCCAGCCCGGGAACGAGCCCCGCCAGCATGAACTCCGACGTCCCCTGGGCGAACACCGCCAGCGCGAGGACGTACAACACGAATGGCATGCGAATCTCCGCAATCCCTGAGGTATCTGATCTGCGTGACGCAGCAGGACAGCGGCAGGCGCGTGCGCGTGCACACCGGAGGACAGGCGCTTCCCCGCGAGGACGGGGGCGTCGTCGACAGGAGGGGCCGGCCCGGCCGGGCGCACGGCGGCAGCTCTGCCGCGGGAAGTCCGGACGTCGGCAGACCGGTGGCAGCGTCAGGACAGCACCCCGCCCGGCGCGAGCGGAACGCTCAGCGCGCGCGGAAAACGGTCAGCGCGAAACAGCCACCGGGCGGCCGGTGGCTACAGTCTGGAAGCCTCAGGAGCGGACACGCACCGCACCCTAGCGACCCCAGGGGCCCGGCGTCGAAGCATTTCCCCTACGGCGGGGTCCGCTAGGGTCGCCGTGCCATGGGCAACGAGACGAACCCCCGCGAACTCTTCGACTTCCTCTCCTACACCGCGCGCCTGCGCGCAGTGGAGCGGCACAACAACGCCACGCCCGAGCGCCGCGAGTCCGTGGCCGAACACTCCTGGCACCTGGCGATGGTGTGCTGGGTGCTGCACACCGAGTTCGAGCGGGAGAGCGGGTCGGCACTGGACCTGGGCCGCATGCTCAAAATGTGCCTGCTCCACGACGTGGTCGAGATCGACGCCGGCGACCCGTCGGCCTGGCAGACCTCGCGCGGGGGCGAGGAAGCGCTCGCCCGCAAGGCCCGCACGGAGGAGGCGATCGCCCGGGACCGCCTCGGCGCGCTCCCGGCACCGCTCGGTCCGGAACTGCTGGCGCTGTGGCGGGAGTACGAGGAGGGTGACACGCCCGAGGCCCGGCTGGTGCGGGGTGTGGACCGGCTCAACCCGGCGCTGATGCGCCTGCTGACCGGGCAGGGCTGGGCGGACGTGGACGCGGACACCGCCGCCCTCGACCGGCTCCAGCTGCCCAGAGTGAGCGTCAGCCCGACGTTGACGGCGCTGTACGAGGAGGTCAAGGAAGCAGCCGTCTCACGGGGCCTGCTGGCCCCGTGAGACCGGAGGCCTGACGCCGCGCCGCCTCACCGTTTCTCTCCCCTCGCCTCTTCCTCTTCGCCGCGCCGGAAGGCTCGGCTTCCGGCGCGCGCTGGGAGGCCCGCCCCGCGCCGGGAGGCCCGCCTCGCGCCGGGAGGCTCGACCTTCGGCGCGCGCCGAGAGGCCTGCCCCGCGCCGGGGGCTCGGCCTTCGCCGCGCGCCGAGAGGCCCGCCCCGCGCCGGGACGCCCGACCTTCGCCGCGCGCCGAGAGGCCCGCCCCGTGCCGGGGGCTCGGCTTTCGCCGATCGGGGCCTGTGCGCCATGTGAACGGAGCGCCGCCACCGGCGGCCCCGCCCTCGGGCGGGGCCCGGCACCGCGGGTTCAGCGGGTGCCGCTCTCCCCGCCGTTGACGTTGAGAACCTGCGCCGTGATGTCGCGGGCCGCGGGAGAGGCCAGGAAGGCGACAGCACCCGCGATGTCACCGGGCACGCCGGGGCGGCCCAGCGCGGTGGCGCCCACGAGGGCGTCCCTGCGCTCGGGGGTGAGCTTGTCGCGGAAGAACTCGGTGTCCGCGACGTAACCGGGCGAGACGATGTTCGCGGTGATGTCGCGCGCCCCCACCTGCCGGGCCAGGCCCAGATTCCACGAGGCCAGCCCGGCCTTGGCGGCCCCATAGGCGCCCGAACCCTTGTCCGCCGCGATGGAGCCGATGCTGACGACCGCGCCGCCAGCGGCCAGCCGGTCCTCGACGGCCCTGGTGGTCAGCGCCGCGCTGAGCAGGTTCGCGTCCAGATTGGCGCGGAAGTCGCGCGCGAACGCCTCCAGCTCGCCGAGCGCCTCGTCCTCCTCCGCGTCGAAGTCGGTGTTGCCGCCCGCGTTGTTGACGAGCACGTCGAGCCGGCCCGGAAGCTCGCCCAGCAGCCGGGTGACCGCGTGCGGGTCGGTGTGGTCACAGACCACGGCGCGCGCCCCGATCTCCTCGGCCGCGGCCTCCAACGGCGCCTGCCGCCGCCCCGTGACGACGACCTTCTCCCCGCTCCCGGCGAAGTGCCGGGCGACGGCATATCCGATACCCGTCGCGCCCCCGGTGACCAGGATGTCCCGTGCCATACAGTGTCCTCCGTCAGCCGTTCAGCCCTAAATTTAGCTCTAAACGTAACACTGCGAGGAGGACCCGTGGCAAGCGAGA
>NZ_JASKYT010000206.1:0-13982 GCF_041028275.1 Streptomyces sp. PU-14G | reverse complement strand
CTGGTGCCCGGCGGCCCGGGGCGTGCGGGGCCGCGGGTGGCGGCTCAGCCGCCGGCGGCGGCCGTGCCCGAGCGGGCCGGGCGGGCCGGCAGCACCCGCAGGGCCTCACCGATGTCGGCGACCTCCAGCACCCGCATCCCGTCGGGCACCCGCCCCGGGGCGCCGGGCACCAGGGCGTGCGTGAAGCCGAGGCGCGCGGCCTCCGACAGCCGCCGCTGGACCCCCGTGACCCGGCGGACCTCGCCCGCCAGACCGACCTCGCCGATCGCCACCAGGTTCTTCGGCAGCGGGGTGTCCCCGGCGGCGCTGGCCAGCGCGAGAGCCACCGCGAGGTCCGCCGCGGGTTCCGACAGCCGCACCCCGCCGACCGTCGCGCTGTAGATGTCCCGCTTGCCCAGCGCGTTGATCCGGCCGCGCTGCTCCAGGACGGCCAGCATCATCGACACCCGCGAGTTCTCCAGCCCCGAGGTCGTCCGCCGCGGGGAGGGGATCTGGGTGTCGACGGTGAGCGCCTGGACCTCGGCGACCAGGGGGCGGCGGCCCTCCAGCGTCACCGTCAGGCAGGTGCCGGGCACCGGCTCGTCGCGGCGGGTCAGGAACAGCCCCGAGGGGTCGGCCAGCCCCGTGATGCCCTCGTCGTGCAGTTCGAAGCAGCCGACCTCGTCGGTCGCCCCGTACCGGTTCTTCACCCCGCGCACCAGCCGCAGCCGCGCGTGCCGGTCGCCCTCGAAGTGCAGGACGACGTCCACCAGGTGCTCCAAGAGGCGGGGCCCGGCGATGGCGCCGTCCTTGGTGACGTGGCCGACCAGCAGCGTGGACATGCCGCGCTCCTTGGACGCGCGGATCAGCGCGCCCGCCACCTCCCGCACCTGCGCGACACCGCCGGGGGCGCCGTCGATCTCGGGCGAGGCCACCGTCTGCACCGAGTCCAGCACCAGCAGCGAGGGCTTCACCTCGTCCAAGTGGGCCAGCACCGCGGACAGGTCCGTCTCGGCGGTGAGGTACAGGTGGTCGCTGAGGGCGCCGATGCGGTCCGCGCGCAGCCGCACCTGGCCCGCGGACTCCTCCCCTGTGACGTAGAGGGTGCGGTGGTCGTCGTCCGCCGCCTTGGCCGCCACGTCCAGCAGCAGCGTGGACTTGCCGACCCCCGGCTCCCCGGCCAGCAGCACCACCGCGCCGGGCACCAGGCCACCGCCCAGCACCCTGTCCAGCTCGGGCACCCCCGTGCCGCGGGCCGTCGCCTGCCGGCCGTCCACCTGGCCGATGGGCAGCGCGGGCGCGGAGACCCGGCCCGGTGCGGTGGTGCGGACCGCCGGGATCCCGCCCGCCTCCTCGACGGTGCCCCAGGCGTGGCACTCGGGGCACCGGCCCAACCACTTGGCGGTCTGCCAACCGCATTCGGTGCAGCGGTAGGTGGGACGGTCCTTCGCAGACGTTTTACGGGTGGCCATGACGGTCACGGTACCGACGTCCACCGACAGCCGGTCCCGGGGCGGCGGACGAGGGCGTGCGGGGGTGCCCGGTCGCTGCGGGGTCCTGCGGGCGGCTCGCGGTGGCCCGCGGCCGTTCCGTGGTGTCCTCGGGTGTGGTGAACGGTGGGCCCGCGCGCGGTCGGCCGGGCTCTGGCCGTGCGCCCCCTGTGCGCCCTTTGTGACGTCGTTGTCGCGAAACCCCTGGCGCGTGTCCTCTTTTGGAGGACAACGTCACCCGAAGGTAGTAATCCCTCGCCGACGGGTCCAGCAAAGCGCCATCATCCGCCTACCGTCGCGGGGTGAAGACGAGCAGGCGCGAGCACCCCAGGAACTCCACCGGCGCACCGCCAGCGCACCGGGTGGGAAGGACGACGCACCGGCATGCCGACGGCACCGCGCCGCAGTGCGGCGACACGTATCCGGGCGACGCGTATCTGGACGGCCTGTTCACCTACTGTCTGTCCGTGCTGTGCGAGCACGAAGCCGCCCTTCTCGCGCTCGGCGAGACGCTCGCGCTCGCCGACCGGCAGCACTCCCGAGGCCGTGCCCCCGAGGCCGAACACCTCCGCCGTCCCTGGCTCTACGCCCTCGCCAGGTGGTCGTGCTCCCGCCGGCTCGCCGACCGGAAGGCCAGAGCCGGGGCCGGGGCCAAGGCCGGGGCCAGGGACATGGCCGGGGCCCAGGACATGGCCGGGGCCCGGGACGAGGCCGGGACCAGGGGCATGGCCGGGGCCAGCGCCGGCACCCGAGGCGGTGACGCGGGGGCGGTGGCCGAGGACCCGTCCGCCGACGCGGGCCGGTGGGCGGTAGCGGATGGCGCGCCCGTCCCCGCGTCCCCCGCCGCCACGGGGTGGGATCTGCTCGACGAGGCGGCGCGGGTGCGGAGGCGGAGCGAACTCGCCGCGCTGGCCTGGCCGGAGGCGGCGGGTACGTCGCCCGAGCAGCGTGAGGCGCTGGAGCTGTCCGTCCGGCACGGTCTGCCGCCCGCGCAGATCGCGGCGGTCCTCGCGATGCCGGCCGACGCCGCCGAGGACCTGTTGATGAACGCGGCCTGCGAGGTGGAGCGCACCCGGGCCGCGCTGCGCGTCGTCGAGTCCGGTGGTTGCGCCGCCGTGGCCCGGCTCGCCGGGGACGACCGGCTGCTGATGGGGTCCGCGCTCCGCCGCGAACTGGTGCGGCATGTGGACGAGTGCGCCCAGTGCCGGCGCGCCGCCGAGCGCGCCATGGCGGGCGTCTCCTGGCCGGGTACCGCGCCTGCCTCCGCCGCGCTCGCTCTCGTCGCCGCTCCGCGCTCCGCGGTGTACGCGGCGGTGGAGCTGGCCCGCTGTGCGCGCGCCCAGCGGGCACCGCGTTTCGACCGTGCCGGTTTCCCCGTGTGCGAGCGCAACCGCGCGGCGCGGCGCGACCGGCTGCGGGCGCGGGTGCTCACCTCGACGGTCGCCACGGCCGTGGTGGCCGCGCCGGTGTTGGGCGCCTGGGCCGCCTACCGGGGCGGGCAGGATGTCGGCGCGTCCCAGGCGGAGCGTTCCGCCGCGGCTCCCGACCAGCCCCGCGGGAGCGGCTCGGCCCCCCGGCCGCAGCGTGAGGGCGGCTGGGGGCACAAGGACCGCCACGCGGGGGGTGACGGGCGCCATCGCAGCGCGTCCGAAGCGGGCAAACGGACAGCGGGCACGGGGGCAGGAGGGGCGGTCGGCAAACACCGTCGTACGGGCCCCGGGGGCCTCCTGCCGTCGGTTGCCGGACCGGCCGCCGGGCCGGTCGCCGGTGGCCGTTCTTCCGCGCGTCCGCCGGCGCACTCGGCGCCCCGGCCCCCGTCGTCCGTGCCGGGCGCACCCGGTTCTCCGGGGGCACCGGGGGTGCCGGCCTCTCCGGCGTCTCCGACGCCGACGCCCACTCCGACGGGGACGGTCAGCCCGTCTCCGACGCCCACCGAGGCCGGTTCGCCGTGAGGGCGTCCCGCCCCGGTGGTGTCACGCGGTGCCCTGGTCCGTCGCGCGGGCGGCGGAGGCGTGGGCCTCGGTCGCCGGGTGCGGGGCCATCAGGGGGAGTTGGCTCGCCAGCCGCTGTTCGCACAGTTCGGCCAGGTGGTCGTAGGCGGCCTTGCCCATGAGCTCGGTCAACTCGGCGCGGTAGGAGAGGTAGACGGGCCGGCCCGCGCCGTGCGCGGACGGTGCCGCCGTGCACCACCAGTGCAGGTCGTGTCCGCCGCCGCCCCAGCCGCGGCGGTCGTACTCGCCGATCGAGACGTAGAGCACTTCCTCGCCGTCGGGCAGTTCCACCCACTCGTAGGTGCGCCGGATCGGTACCTGCCAGCACACGTCGGGTTTGGTCTCCAGCGGTTCGCGGCCCTCGCGCAGGGCGAGCAGGTGGAGTGCGCATCCCGCGCCGCCCTCGAAGCCGGCGCGGTTGTGGAAGATGCAGGCGCCGTTCCAGCGCCGCGTCTGGCGCTCGCCCTCCTCGTTGACCTCGGCCCAGCCCAGCGCGCCGGTGCCGACGTCGTGGTGCTGCCACATCTCGGGTGTGAGCCGTGCCACGTGGGTGGCGACGCGTTCCTCGTCCTCCTCGTCGGAGAAGTGCGCGCCCAGGGTGCAGCAGCCGTCCTCGGCGCGGCCCTCGGTGATGCCCTGGCAGCCGTTGCCGAACAGGCAGTTCCAGCGGGAGGTCAGCCAGGTCAGGTCGCAGCGGAAGACCTGTTCGTCGTCGGCCGGGTCGGGGAACTCCACCCAGGCACGGGTGAAGTCGAGGGCGACCTCCTCGTCCCGTGCCGCGCCCGACTCGTCCCGCGCCGCGCCCACCGACGGCCCCTCGGCCGCCGGGCTGTGCGCCCCGCGTGCGCCGCCCTGCTTCTGCTGCTTCGCCGCTTTCGTCGTACCCACGCCGACCAGCGTACGGGGCAGCCGCCCTTCCGCCCGTACGCCGCTCCCCGTCGTCGGCGGCGGCGCAGCCGCTAGCGTGCTGGGTATGAGACTCGGTGTCCTCGATGTGGGGTCGAACACGGTCCACCTGCTCGTGGTGGACGCGCACCCCGGCGCCCGCCCCCTGCCCGCGTACTCGCACAAGGCGGCGCTCAGGCTCGCCGAGCTGCTGGAGGCCGACGGGTCGATCAGCCGGGAGGGCGTCGAGCGGATGACCGCCACCGTCGCCGAGGCGCTGGAGGTCTCCGAGGAGAAGGGCGTCGAGGCGCTGCTGCCGTTCGCGACGTCCGCCGTGCGCGAGGCGGCCAACGCCGAGCAGGTGCTCGCTCGTGTCGCCGAGGAGACCGGCGTCAAGCTGGAGGTGCTCTCGGGCGCCGACGAGGCCCGGCTGACGTTCCTTGCCGTGCGGCGCTGGTTCGGCTGGTCGGCCGGGCGGCTGCTGGTGCTCGACATCGGCGGCGGTTCGCTGGAGATCGCCTACGGGCTCGACGAGGACCCGGACGCGGCGGTGTCGCTGCCGCTGGGCGCGGGGCGGCTCACCGCGGGCTGGCTGCCGGGGGACCCGCCCGACGCGGCGGACGTGCGGGCGCTGCGCCGCCATGTACGCGCCGAGATCGCACGCACGGTCGGTGACTTCAACCGGCTCGGCCCGCCCGACCGCGTGGTGGCCACCTCCAAGACGTTCAAGCAGCTCGCGCGGATGGCGGGTGCTCCCCGCAGCGCCGACGGGCTGTACGCGCAGCGCGCGCTCGGCCGCTCTTCTCTGGAGGAGTGGGTGCCCAAGCTCGCCGCGATGCCCGCCGAGGAGCGCGCGGGGCTGCCCGGCGTGTCCGAGGGCCGGGCCCACCAGCTGCTCGCCGGCGCTCTCGTCGCGGAGGCCGCCATGGACCTCTTCCGCGTCGACGAGCTGGAGATATGCCCCTGGGCGCTGCGTGAGGGCGTCATCCTGCGCCGTCTGGACCGCCTCCCGGCTCTCTGAGCGGCGGTGCTGCTGCGGGCCTGCCGGCTGGGGGCCTGCTGGTTGGGGCCTGCCGGTTGCGGGCCCGCCGGCTGCGGGCCCGCCGACTGGGGCCCGCCGGCTGGGGGCCGCGGTGCGGGCGGGGCGTCGGGGTGTGAGCGGGCTCCCAGTGGCCGACTCCCTCGCGGGGAGCGGCACGCGCTTAGGGTGGCTGGGTGGGCATCGAAAGCGTGCGGGTCTCCCAGGCGAAGGTCGCCCTGTCGACGGCCTCGGTGTACCCGGAGTCGACGGCCGCGGCGTTCGAGATCGCCGGGCGCCTCGGCTACGACGGCGTCGAGGTCATGGTCTGGACCGATCCGGTCAGCCAGGACGTGGACGCGCTGCGCCGCCTCTCGGACTTCCACGGCGTCCCGATCCTGGCCGTGCACGCCCCGTGCCTGCTCATCACCCAGCGCGTGTGGGCCAAGGACCCCTGGGAGAAGCTGGTGCGGGCCCGCGCCGCCGCCGAGACGCTGGGCGCCTCCACGGTCGTCGTCCACCCTCCCTTCCGCTGGCAGCGCGGCTACGCGCGCGAGTTCGAGCGCGGTGTGTGGCGGATGGCGGACGAGACCGACGTGCGGTTCGCCGTCGAGAACATGTACCCGTGGCGCTACCGCGACCGCGAGATGCTCGCCTACGCCCCCGACTGGGACCCCACCCAGAACGACTACCGGCACTTCACCATCGACCTCTCGCACACGGCCACCGCCCGTAACGACACCCTCGCGATGGTGGAGCGGATGGGGGACCGGCTGGGCCACGTCCACATCGCCGACGGCAACGGGTCGGCCAAGGACGAGCACCTGGTTCCGGGGCGCGGCTCGCAGCCGTGTGCCGAGGTGCTGGAGCGGCTGGCGGCACGCGGGTTCGACGGCCACGTCGTCGTGGAGGTCAACACGCGCCGCGCCATGTCGGCGGCCGAGCGCGAGGAGGACCTGGCCGAGGCCCTCGCCTACACGCGTCTCCACCTCGCGGCCCAGCCCCGGGGCCCGGAGGCCGGCCGCACCCCGGCGGGCCCGGACGCGGAGGCCGGGCGCGCCCCGGCGGACCCGGACGCCGGGTGGTCCGCCGCTCCCGGCCGGGGGGACGCGTGAGCGCGCCGGACGACCCCGCGGGGCGCGCGGAGACCGCCTCCGCGGCGCCGCGCGGGCGGGGCCGCCCGGCACGCCGCGGCGGCGAGGACGGCCCCGGCACGCGCGAGCTGATTCTGGCCTCGGCGCGGGGCGAGTTCGCCGAGCGCGGCTACGACAAGGCGTCCGTGCGGGCCATCGCGCGCGGCGCGGGGGTGGACGCGGCGCTGGTGCACCACTACTTCGGCACCAAGGAGCAGGTGTTCGCGGCGGCCGTGGAGGCTGCGCTCGCTCCGGCGCTGGCCGTCCCCGACCTCATCGAGGGGGTGGCGCCCGGGGAGGTGGGCGAGGCGGTCACCCGCACGTTCCTGGGGATGTGGGAGGACCACGAGACCCGGGAACCGGTGCTGGCCATCGTCCGCTCCGCGGTCAACAACGAGCGGGCCGCCGCCGTCTTCCGCGCGTTGCTGAGCCGGAACCTGGTCTCGCGGGTGGCGGCGCACCTGGGGGAGGCGGACGCGCGGCTGCGGGTGAACCTGGCGGCGGCGCAGCTGGTGGGGGTGGCGCTCCTGCGCTACGTCATCCGGCTGGAGCCGCTGGCCTCCGAGCCCGTCTCCGCGGTGATCGGACGGCTCGCGCCCGTCGTCCAGCAGCACCTCACGGGCCCGGCGCCGGACGGGGGCCGGGGGGCGGCTTCGCGTGCGGGCTCGGAGGCGGCTCCGCACGGCGGGTTCGTCCAGGATCCGGACTCCGTGTCCGGATCTTGAGCCGGAGGCGTACCCTCGGTTCTTCTACGAGTTGTTTCGGTGGCGCTTCCGGCGCTGCCAGTGCATGCAAAGGGAGAGGCAGCCATGCCCGAGCTGAGGTCCCGCACCGTCACCCACGGACGCAACATGGCGGGGGCGCGTGCCCTCATGCAGGCGTCCGGCGTAGCGCGCGAGGACTTCGGCAAGCCCATCGTGGCGGTGGCCAACAGCTTCACCGAGTTCGTGCCGGGCCACACCCACCTCCAGCCGGTGGGCCGCATCGTCAGCGAGGCGGTCAAGGCGGCGGGCGGCATCCCGCGCGAGTTCAACTCGATCGCGGTGGACGACGGCATCGCGATGGGCCACGGCGGCATGCTCTACTCGCTGCCGTCCCGCGACCTGATCGCCGACTCGGTCGAGTACATGGTCGAGGCGCACTGCGCGGACGCGCTGATCTGCATCTCCAACTGCGACAAGATCACGCCGGGGATGCTGATGGCCGCGATGCGGCTGAACATCCCCACGGTCTTCGTCTCCGGCGGCCCCATGGAGGCGGGCGAGACCACGCTGGTCAACGGGACGGTCCGCAAGCTGGACCTGGTCGACGCGATGTCGGAGGCGGCCAACGACAAGGTCTCCGACGAGGACATCCTGCGCATCGAGCAGAACGCCTGTCCGACCTGCGGTTCCTGCTCCGGCATGTTCACCGCGAACTCGATGAACTGCCTCACCGAGGCCCTCGGCCTGGCCCTGCCGGGCAACGGCTCGACGCTGGCCACCCACACGGCACGCAGGGAGCTGTACGAGACGGCGGGCCGCACGGTCGTGGAGGCCGCCCGCCGCTACTACGACCAGGACGACGCGACCGTCCTGCCGCGCAACATCGGCTCCCGCGCCGCCTTCGAGAACGCCATGGCCCTCGACATCGCCATGGGCGGCTCCACCAACACGATCCTGCACCTGCTGGCGGCGGCCCAGGAGGCCGAGCTGGACTTCACGATGCACGACATCGACCAGCTCTCCCGCAAGCTGCCCTGCCTGGCCAAGGTCGCCCCGAACGTCGCTCCCGGCGGCACGTACTACATGGAGGACGTGCACCGCGCCGGCGGCATCCCCGCCATCCTGGGCGAGCTGTACCGGGGCGGGCTGCTGAACGAGGACGTGCACACGGTGCACGCCGACTCGCTCGCCGAGTGGATCAAGACGTGGGACATCCGCGGCGGCTCCCCGTCGGCCGAGGCGCTGGAGCTCTTCCACGCGGCGCCGGGCTGCGTGCGCTCGGCCGAGGCGTTCTCGCAGTCCGAGCGGTGGGAGTCCCTGGATGTGGACGCGGCAGGCGGCTGCATCCGCGACGTCGAGCACGCCTACTCCGCCGAGGGCGGCCTGGCGGTGCTCTACGGCAACCTCGCCGAGAACGGCTGCGTGGTGAAGACCGCGGGCGTGGACGAGTCGATCCTGACCTTCACCGGGCCCGCCGTCGTGTGCGAGTCGCAGGAGGAGGCCGTCCAGAAGATCCTGGACAAGACGGTCAAGGAGGGCGATGTCGTCGTCATCCGCTACGAGGGCCCCAAGGGCGGCCCCGGCATGCAGGAGATGCTCTACCCGACCTCCTTCCTCAAGGGCCGGGGCCTGGGCAAGGCCTGCGCGCTGATCACCGACGGCCGCTTCTCCGGCGGTACGTCGGGCCTGTCGATCGGCCACATCTCGCCGGAGGCGGCGGGCGGCGGCGCCATCGCGCTGGTCGAGGACGGCGACACCGTCGTCATCGACATCCCCCGCCGGCAGATGCGGCTGGACGTGGACGAGGAGACGCTGGCCGCGCGGCGCGAGGCCCTGGGCGGCCGGTACGCCCCCGCGGCCCGCGAGCGCAAGGTCTCCACGGCGCTGCGCGCCTACGCGGCCATGGCCACCAGCGCCGACCGCGGCGCGGTGCGGGACGTGACCCTGCTGGAGCGCTGAGGCGCACCCGCCGCGACCGGGGCCGGGCCCGCACGGGGCCCGGCCCGGCGTCGTTTCCGGGCGCGCGATAATCGAACCGTGCCCGACATCTCGAAGCCCCCCGAGAACAGCGTGCCGACCACTCACGGGCCGGCGCCCGAGCCGCTGCGTTTCTACGGCACCACCTGGCTCGACCACTCCGGCGGTTACGCGCTGCGCCGCCTCGGCCTCGGCGTCGGTGCCGTGCTGGCGGCCGGCGCGGGCGCTTTCGTGCTGCGCTTCGCCTATCAGGGCGTCGTGGTGGCCGACATCGGCAGCTGGGCGAGTGTGCTGCTGGTCGCCGCATTCGCCGTGTGCAGCGCGATGGCGTTCGCACGGACGCTGACCTTCTACGGGCGCCGCCCCGACGAGCGGGAGGCGTCGGCCGAGTCGTCGATGCACAGCATCCGGATCATCGGCTTCGTCGGGGTGCTGCTGGCCTACGCGCTGCGCACCTGCGTCGAGGCGCCCGGCGAGCGGCTGCACCGGGCCGAGTACGAGGCGGCGGTGGCCCGCCACGCGCGGCAGCGGCAGACCCGCACGGGCAATCCGGCGGCGAGGAAGAAGAAGCGCAAACGCTGAGGCAGCAGCCTGGGCAGCCGCCGAGGTAGCCGGCGCGGCAGACGCCGAGACGGCGCTGAGGTGCACACGTCAATATCTCCGCTGCGGGAGGGCCTCGGGGCCCTCCCGCAGTCGTGTCAGGGGAAACCCTGAATCGTCCCGGACAAGGCACTTTTTGCCTCGACACCTCGTTCCGCCACGTGTCAGATTCTTCTTACACCCAAGAGAGAGGGGTCGCGGTGAGCGCGATCGAGACCCCGACAGGAGACGAACTGCTGAAGATCCTGGCAGCGCTCGGCAACCCGCACCGGATGCGGATCGTCGCGGCACTCGCCGAGGGCCGGAACTACGTCAGCAGGCTCGCCCGTGAGATCGGCATGAGCCGCCCGCTGCTGCACATGCACCTCCAGCGGCTGGAGGCGGCCGGTCTGGTGGTCGGGTCGCTGGAGCTGTCGGACAGCGGCAAGGCCATGAAGTTCTTCGAGGTGTCCCCGTTCGCCTACGCGCTGACCCCGCAGGTCGTCGCCGAGGCCGCGCGGACCCTCACGGATCAGGCCGCCCAGGCCGCCGGCGAGCAGCACGGAGCCGGCCCTCCGCCGGGCGAGCAGGTCTCGGACGAGAAAGAGAGAGCGACGTGAACGAGTACCTCACGACCGCGGCTCCGCCGGTCGACGCGGCCGGTGTCTGGGCCGCGGCGCTGGGCACCGGCGGGGTCTTCGTCCTGCTGATCGTCGTGGTCTGGCAGCTCGCCGCCACCTGGCGGGCCCGGATGCTGGCGGCGCGGGAGCAGCAGTACAAGCAGCTGGCCCTCAAGTACGCACAGCTCCTGGAGGACAACGTCGAGCTGCACCGCCGCAGCGTCGAGGAGCTGACGCAGGCGCGGCATTCGATCGCCTCGATGGAGAAGATGATGCGCGAGATCGAGTAACCGGCTCGCCACCTTCGTGCACGGCGCTCGTACGGCCGGGAGCGGCAACTCCCGGCCGTACACGTGAGCGTGAGCTTCCGCGAACCCCTCGCGTCCCACACCCACCCCCTGGAGGGTACCCATGCCTGTTCTCTCTCCGCCTCCGGGCAACAGGCGCCCCGGCGTGCCGCGCCGTCTCGCCACGGCACCCGGCGGAAGGCGCGGCAAGTGGCTGGTCCTGGCCGCCTGGCTGCTGATCGTCCTGGCGCTCGGCCCGCTGGCCGGCAAGCTCACCGAGGTCGAGGACAGCAGCGCCAACGCCTTCCTGCCCGGCGGCGCCGAGTCGGCCCAGGTCAACACCGCGCTGGAGAAGTTCCGCGGCGAGGACGAGATCATCCCCGCGGTCGCCGTCTACGCGCGCGGCGAAACGGCCGTCACGCAGGCCGACGCGGCCAAGGCGCGCGCCGACCGCGCCGCGTTCGCCCCGCTGGTGCCGCAGGGCGAGAAGCTGACGGGGCCCGTCCCCTCGAAGGACGGCAAGGCCCTCATGCTTGTCGTGCCCCTGACTACCGGCGACGACGACATGACGGACGACCTGGAGAAGATCCGCAGCGTGGCAGCCGCCAACGCGCCTCCAGGACTCGACGTCGCCGTCGGCGGCCCCGCCGGATCGCTGCTCGACAGCATCGAGGTCTTCGACAACCTCGACTCCACCCTGATGCTGGCCACCGGGGCCGTCGTCACACTGCTGCTCTTGCTCACCTACCGCAGCCCGCTGCTGTGGCTCTTCCCCGTGCTGTCGGTCGGCTTCGCCGCCGTGCTCACCCAGGTCTCCACCTACCTGCTGGCCAGGTACGCCGCACTGCCCGTCGACCCGCAGAGCGCCGGCATCCTCATGGTGCTGGTGTTCGGCGTCGGCACCGACTACGCGCTGCTGCTGATCGCCCGCTACCGCGAGGAACTGCACCACCACGCCGACCGGCACGAGGCGATGCGGATCGCGCTGCGCCGGTCGGGCCCCGCGATCCTCGCCTCCGCCGGCACCATCGCCGTCGGCCTGGCCTGCCTGGCCTTCGCCGACATCAACTCCTCCCGCTCGCTCGGCCTGGTCGGCGCGGTCGGTGCCGTCTGTGCCCTGCTCGCCATGGTCACGGTGCTGCCCGCGCTGCTGGTGGCGACGGGACGGTGGGTCTTCTGGCCGTTCGTACCGCGCCACGGAACGGCGCCGCGCCAGGCGAGCACCCTCTGGTCCCGGATCGGCGCCCTGCTGGCGCGCCGCCCGCGCTGGTCGTGGCTGATGTCGGTCGGCGTGACGGCCGTGCTGGCGCTGAGCGCGACAGGGCTGACCCTGGGCCTGACCAACGAGGAGATGTACCGGGACACACCCGAGTCGGTGGTGGCCCAGGAGAAGCTGTCGGCGCACTACCCCTCGGGCGCCTCCGACCCCGCCACCGTCGTGGCGCGCACCGGCGCGCGCGAGGCGGTGCGCGGCGCGGCGGTGGACGTCGACGGCGTCGAGTCCGCCAGGATCCAAGACCGCACGAGCGACGGGCGGTTGACCTCGCTGGCCGTCGTCCTTGAGGACGCGCCCGACAGCGACGCCGCCAAGGCCACCGTCGACAGGCTGCGGGATGCCGTCCACGCCGTCGACGGAGCCGACGCGCTGGTGGGCGGCACGACCGCCGAGTCGCTGGACACCCGAAGAGCCGCCGAGAGCGACCTGCGGACCGTCATCCCGGTCGTGCTCGCCGTCGTCCTGCTCGTCCTGGTCGCGCTGCTGCGCTCACTGGTCGCACCGCTGCTCCTGCTGGCGACCGTGGTGCTGTCCTACTTCGGCGCACTGGGAGCCTCGAACCTGATCTTCCAGCACCTGATGGGCTTCCCCGCGGTGGACAACTCGCTGCCCCTGATGGGCTTCGTCTTCCTGGTCGCCCTGGGCATCGACTACAACATCTTCCTGATGACCCGGGTGCGCGAGGAGGTCGGACGGCGGGGCCACGCCGCAGGGGTGCTGGCCGGGCTCACCTCCACCGGCGGCGTGATCACCTCGGCGGGGATCGTGCTGGCGGCCACCTTCGCGGTGATCGCCTCCATGCCGCTGGTCTCGATGGCCCAGCTGGGCGTCCTGGTCGGCTTCGGCGTCTTGCTGGACACCTTCCTCGTCCGCACGGTGCTGGTGCCCTCGCTGGCCCTGGACCTCGGCGCCCGCATCTGGTGGCCGGGGCGCCCGTGCCGCCACCGGGGGCAGGAGGCACCGCACGCGGGCGAGCGGGTGGCGCGTCCGCAGGAGGAGAGGGTCTGAAGCCCAGCAGGCGCTCCCGCCTCCGTCTGGCGGCGCACCGCCGGCCGTCCGCACCGCACCGCACCGCGCGGCGCGGCGCGGCGGGGTGCCGCCGTCACCGCCCTGTGTCCTTGACGCCCGAGCACAGCCCGCAGCACAATTCAACGTGTGATGAATAAACCGCCTCCACCACCTCCAGCCCCACACCCGCAACCGCCACCCGGGCCGGCCGATCCGCCCGGTCCGCCCGGCCCGACCGGACCGGGTGGATCGACCGATCGCGCCGGGGAGCGCCGCGGGCCCGCCGTCCGCGCCCGCGGCCTCACCGTCGTCCGAGGGTCCCGGCGCGTCCTCGACGCCCTCTCCTTCGACGTCACCCCCGGCACCGTCACCGGCCTCCTCGGCCCCTCGGGCAGCGGGAAATCGACCCTCATCCGCGCGATCGTCGGCACCCAGGCCAAGGTCACCGGCACCCTCGACGTCCTCGGCCGCCCCGCGGGATCGGCCGGGCTGCGCTCCCGCGTCGGATACGTCACCCAAGCACCCTCCGTCTACGGCGACCTGAGCGCGCGCCAGAACCTCGACTACTACGCCGCCGTCCTCGGCATCCCCCGCTCCCGCCGAGCCGCCGCCGTCGCCCAGGCCCTCACCGACGTCGACCTCACCTCCCACGCCGACGACCTGGCGGGCAACCTCTCCGGCGGCCAGGCCTCCCGCGTCTCGCTGGCCGTCGCCCTGCTCGGCGCCCCCGAACTCCTCGTGCTCGACGAACCCACCGTCGGCCTCGACCCGGTGCTCCGCCGCGACCTGTGGGACCTCTTCCACCGCCTCGCCGCCCGCGGCACCACCCTGCTGATCTCCTCCCACGTGATGGACGAGGCGAACCGCTGCGCACACCTGCTCCTCGTGCGGGACGGCACCCTGCTGGCCGCCGACACCCCGCAGGCGCTCAGGGAGCAGACCGGCAGCGACACCGTCGAGGAAGCCTTCCTCGCCCTCGTCGACGCGGCCCGCGCCGCCGAGGACCCCGCCGCCGAGGACTCCGCCCCCTCACCG